>NZ_JBEZKZ010000043.1:0-60989 GCF_040651895.1 Streptomyces sp. NPDC048352 | reverse complement strand
GGGGGGGGGCGGGGGGGGGGGGGGCGGGGGCGGCGGGGGCGGGCCGTGGTGCGCCCCGGTCGGCGGGGGCGGGGGTTCCGTGGTCGGTCGGCATGGGCGGCAGCCTCTCGGTGGCCAGGGGCGTCTCGGGGACCGGGCCGGACCAGGGAGCGTCGCGGTCCCGGCCCGGTCCACAGGACACCCCCTAGGCTGGCCGGCCGAGAGATTCGCTCCCGCCCGAATCCGCAGGCCCGCCGGAGGCGACCGCATGGGGTTCCACTACCGCTTCGCGCCGGCCGACCTGCTCCGCTGCCGGTTCGCGATCTCCCCGCGCTGGGAGACGGCGGAGGCCGTACGGGTCCTGCTGCTGCCACGCAGGCACGCGTACCACCTGCCCTGGCTCAGCCGGATCCGCTCCGCCGCGGCCGGCCTGGACCTGCGGCCGCTGTGGCTGCTGATGCCGGCGAAGGGGCACAACCCGGACCTGCTGAGCCCTCCCCCGTCCGGCCCGTCCGTCACCATCGAGGAGGAGCTGGCCCGGGTGCGTGCGGCGGCCGGTGATCCGGAGGCCGCCCGCGAGGACCTGCGGCGGTCCCTGGCCTGCACCCCGGGGGCGCTGGAGAGCGCGATCGGGGCCAGGATGCTGGAGGATCCCGCGCGGGCGGTGCGGGAGCTGGCGGATCTGTACGAGCGGGCCTGGGAGGCCCTGGTCGCCCCGCACTGGCCCCGGCTGCGGGCCCTGCTGGAGGCCGACATCCTGTTCCACTCGCGCCGGCTGGCGGCGGGCGGGCTCGAGGCGCTGTTCGAGGGGCTCCACCCGGACCTGCGGTGGCACGGCGGGAGCCAGACGCTGACCATCGAGCGCCCGTCCCACCACGACCGGGAGCTGGGCGGGCAGGGGCTGCTGCTGATGCCCAGCGCCTTCGTCTGGCCGGAGGTGGTCGGCGGGTACGACCCGCCGTGGCAGCCGACGCTGGTGTACCCGGCCCGGGGCATCGGCGCGTTGTGGACCGCCGCGGCCGGCCCGGCCCCGCAGGCCCTGGCGGGGCTGCTGGGGCGGGGCCGGGCGGAGGTCCTGTGCGCCCTGCACGAGCCCGCCTCGACGACGGCCCTGGCCCACCGCCTGGGCCTGGCCCCCTCGACGGTCTCGGCGCACCTGAAGGCCCTGCGCGCCGCCGGGCTGCTCCTGGCGTTCCGCCAGGGCCACCAGGTGCTGTACGAGCGCACCCCGCTGGGCATCGCCCTCACCTCGGCCGCCCCCCAGGCCTGACCCACCCGGCCCCGGGGACGCGCGAGCGCCCCCCGCCGGCGGGCGGGGGGCGCTTTTCGGAAACGGCGCGGCCGGGCGGTTCAGCCCTCGGCGAGGTGGCGTTCGACCGTCTCGACCTTCGAGGTGATGCCGTCGGTGACGCCGGGGCGGACATCGGCCTTGAGGATGAAGGACACCCGGGGAGCCCGTGCCTCCACGGCGGCCACCGCGCGCCGCACCACGTCCATCACCTCGTCCCACTCGCCCTCGATGGTCGTGAACATGGCGTCGGTGCGGTTCGGCAGCCCGGACTCGCGCACGACGCGGACCGCATCGGCCACGTACGCGCCGACCTCCTCGCCGACCCCCAGCGGGGTGACCGAGAACGCGACGATCACGCGTCCGCCGCCTGGCGCGCGCGGGCGGCGATGACGCTGTCGGTCTCGTCGCGCTTGAGGAGCTTGTCGCCGTACAGGCCGCCGAAGGGCAGCAGCGCCAGAACGAAGAACAGGGCGACCTTCTTGACCGGCCACTTCGCCTTGTTCCAGACGTCCAGCAGGAAGACCGCGTAGATGACGAACAGGATCCCGTGCAGGATGCCCAGCGGCATCATCAGGTAGTCGATGTCCGAGATCCGGCTCAGCAGCGAGCCGAAGATCAGCAGGGCCGGGAACGACAGCGCCTCCGGAACGGAGATGAGGCGCAGCCGGTGCAGGGCGGAAGCGGTCTTGATGTCCACGTGGAACCTTCGGGGCTGGAGGCCGGGGGTCCCCGCCAGTGTCTCAGCCGCCGTCCGCGATCTTCCGGCGGGGTCCCGGATCCACCGAAGAACGGTGATTGTGGCGCATACCGGCCACGGGGCCCTGTTCGTCCCCGCCCGCTGCCGATACCTTCGTCTCCGTGGCTCAGTTCCGACTCCAAGGCAGCAAGGTGCTCGCCGTCGACCTGACCGGTGACGCCGTGAAAGCGAAGAACGGCGCCATGGTCGCGTACGACGGCCAGATGGCCTTCAAGAAGATGACCGGCGGCGGCGAAGGCCTCCGCGGGATGGTGACCCGCCGGCTGACCGGCGAACAGATGACCGTGATGGAGGTGCAGGGGCACGGCACCTGCTACTTCGCCGACCGCGCGAGCGAGATCAACCTCGTCAGCCTCCGCGGCGAGAAGCTCTACGTGGAGTCCAGCAACCTGCTGTGCACCGACGCCGCCCTGCGCACCGGGACGACCTTCACCGGTCTGCGCGGCGCCACCACGGGCAACGGGCTCTTCACGACGACCGTCGAGGGGTCCGGCCAGGCGGCGATCATGTCCGACGGCCCGGCGGTGGTGCTGCGCGTCAGCGCCCAGTACCCGCTGTCGGTCGACCCGGGCGCGTACATCGCCCACACCGGCAACCTCCAGCAGTCCTTCCAGTCGGGGATCACCTTCCGCACCCTGATCGGCGAGGGCTCCGGCGAGGCGTTCCAGATCCGCTTCGAGGGCGAGGGCCTGGTGTACGTCCAGCCCAGCGAGCGCAACACCGTCGGGGGTGACGTCTGATGCCGTTCCGCGAGGTCAACTCGAAGATGGTCGAGGCCCAGGTGGTCCCCGGCCAGAAGATGTACAGCCAGCGCGGCGCGATGCTCGCCTACCGCGGCGAGGTCTCCTTCACCCCGAGCATCACCGGCGGCCAGGGCGGCGTCATGGGCATGATCGGCCGCCGGGTGGCGAACGAGCAGACCCCGCTGATGACGGTCGAGGGCAGCGGCACCGTGATGTTCGGCCACGGCGGCCACCACATCCAGGTGATCAGCCTGACCGGCGAGACCCTCTACGTGGAGGCCGACCGGCTGCTCGCCTTCGACGGCACCCTCCAGCAGGGCACGATGTTCATGGGCTCGCAGGGCGGGGTCATGGGCATGGTGCGCGGCCAGGTGACCGGACAGGGACTGTTCACCACCACCCTCAAGGGCCACGGCTCCGTCGCCGTGATGGCCCACGGCGGAGTCATCGAGCTCCCCATCACCCCGAACCGGCCCGTCCACGTCGACCCGCAGGCGTACGTGGCCCACCACGGGGACGTCAGGAACAAGCTCTCCACCGCGCTCGGCTGGCGGGACATGGTGGGGCGCGGTTCGGGCGAGGCGTTCCAGCTGGAGCTGTCCGGCCAGGGCGCCGTGTTCGTACAGGCCTCGGAGGAGAAGCTGTGAACTTTGGCCCCGTGACCCCGGGCCCGGGCGGCCCGACGGTGTTCGACCCGCACAGCCTGCCCTCCGACGACAACGTGAACGCGTACACCTTCTGCGTGGAGCTCAAGGGGAGCCAGTGGTTCCTGCAGAAGGGCAAGATGATCGCCTACTACGGGCGGATCGAGTTCAACGGCATCGGCAACGGCCGCTTCGACCGCCTGCTGCGCACGAGCTTCCACTCGCCGCTGCACGCGAGCGACTGGGTGGTGGCGGAGGGCCAGGGCAAGATGCTGCTGGCCGACCGCGCCTTCGACGTGAACTCGTACGACCTGGACAACGGCAACCTGACCATCCGGTCGGGGAACCTGCTGGCGTACGAGCCCTCGCTGGCCCTCAAGCAGTCGATCGTCCCGGGGTTCCTGACCTTGATCGGAACCGGGAAGTTCGTGGCGGCGTCCAACGGACCGGTGGTGTTCATGGAGCCGCCGCTGCGCGTGGACCCGCAGGCGCTGGTGGGCTGGGCGGACTGCCCCTCCCCCTGCCACCACTACGACCACGGCTACATGTCCGGCGTGATGGGCGGGCTGCGCTCGCTGACCGGCATCGGCGGCACCTCGGGCGAGGAGCACCAGTTCGAGTTCGTCGGCGCGGGCACGGTGCTGCTGCAGTCGACGGAGCTGCTGATGGCCGAGCAGGCGGTCGGCGCGGTGGGCGCCGGGGCGGCCACGGGCAACGCCCAGGGCGTCCCGGGGGCGGGCCAGGGTCCGCTGGGGCAGCTGGGCGTGCCGCGGATGCCCGGGCAGCTGGGTGATCTCCAGCGGCGCTTCGGACTGTGAGGCACCCCGGCCGGTCCCGCCCGGACCGATCTTCCTATTTTTGTACGTAATTCAACTTCTTAGGTAGAGTTCTTTCATGGAGACGATGGAGACCGAGACGGCCACCCGCTGGCTAACCGACGCCGAACAGTGCGCCTGGCGCACCCACCTGGACGTCAGCAGACTGCTGATGCACCAGTTGGAAAAGGATCTCCAGCCCTTCGGACTCACCAACAACGACTACGAGATCCTCGTGAACCTCTCGGAGTCGGAAGGCCTGCGGATGCGCATGAGCGACCTGGCCACCGCCACGCTCCAGTCCAAGAGCCGGCTCTCCCACCAGATCACCCGCATGGAGAGCGCGGGCCTGGTCCGCCGGGTGAACTGCGAGTCCGACCGCCGCGGCCTGTACGCGGTCCTCACGGACGAGGGCATGGAGACCATGCGCAAGGTCGCCCCGCACCACGTGGCGTCCGTGCGCGAGCACTTCATCGACCTGCTGCCCCCGGAGGCCCTGCAGGCGCTGCGGGAGTCGCTGCGCCCCGTCGCGGAGCACCTGCGCGGCAACCGCGGCAAGATCTGAGCGCACCGCGACGACGAGGAAAGGGCGGGGAGCCGAGGCTCCCCGCCCTTTCCCGTGTCCGGCCGGCCGTCGGGGCCGGGCCGCCGGTCAGCCCTCCGTCAGGCTCTCCAGCAGCGCGTCCGCGGCCGCGTACGGGTCGAGCTCACCGGCGGCCACCCGGGCCGCCAGCGCGCTCAGGTGCGCGTCCCCGCGGAGGTCGGCCAGGCGCCCCCGCAGCTCGGTGATCGCGATGGTCTCCACCTCCCGGGCCGCCCGCGCGGCCCGGCGCTCGGCCAGCACCCCGCGCTCGTCCATCCACGCCCGGTGCTTCTCCAGCGCCTCGACGAGCTCGTCGATGCCCTGCCCGCGGGCCGCGACCGTCTTGACGATCGGCGGCCGCCAGTCGCCGGGGCCCCGGCTCTCGCCCAGGCCCAGCATGTGGTTCAGCTCCCGGGCGGTGGCGTCCGCACCGTCCCGGTCGGCCTTGTTCACCACGTACACGTCGCCGATCTCGAGGATCCCGGCCTTCGCGGCCTGGATCCCGTCGCCCATGCCCGGAGCCAGCAGCACCACCGAGGTGTCCGCCTGCGAGGCGATCTCCACCTCGGACTGCCCGACCCCGACCGTCTCGACCAGGATCACGTCGCAGCCGGCCGCGTCCAGCACCCGGATCGCCTGCGGCGCCGCCCAGGCGAGCCCGCCCAGGTGCCCTCGGGTGGCCATGGAGCGGATGTAGACCCCGGGATCGGAGGCGTGGTCCGACATCCGGACCCGGTCGCCGAGCAGCGCCCCGCCCGAGAAGGGCGAGGACGGGTCCACCGCGAGCACGCCGACGCGCTTGCCGGCGCTGCGGTAGGCGGAGACCAGGGCCGAGGTCGAGGTCGACTTGCCGACCCCCGGGGAGCCGGTCAGCCCGACCACGTACGCGCCGCCGGTCAGCGGGGCCAGGGCGGCCATCACCTCGCGCAGGTGCGGGGACGCCCCCTCGACCAGTGAGATCAGCCGGGCCACGGCCCGCGGCCGGCCCTCGCGGGCCTGTGCCACCAGCGTGGGGACGTCCACCGTCGCCATGCGCGCGCCTACGCCTTCGGGACGCGGATCACGAGGGCGTCGCCCTGGCCGCCGCCGCCGCACAGGGCCGCCGCACCGGTCCCGCCGCCGCGGCGCTTGAGCTCCAGCGCCAGGTGCAGCACCACGCGGGCGCCGGACATGCCGATGGGGTGGCCCAGGGCGATCGCGCCGCCGTTGACGTTCACCTTTTCCGGGGTCACGCCGAGGTCCTTCATTGACTGCACGGCGACCGCCGCGAAGGCCTCGTTGATCTCGATGAGGTCCAGGTCGGAGACCTCCAGGCCGTCCTTCTTCAGGGCGTGCAGGATGGCGTTCGAGGGCTGCGACTGGAGCGAGTTGTCGGGGCCGGCCACGTTGCCGTGGGCGCCGATCTCGGCCAGCCACTCCAGGCCCAGCTCCTCGGCCTTCGCCTTGCTCATCACGACGACGGCGGCGGCGCCGTCCGAGATCTGCGAGGAGGTGCCGGCGGTGATGGTGCCGTCCTTGGCGAACGCCGGGCGCAGCTTGCCCAGCGACTCGGCCGTGGTCTCGGGGCGGATGCCCTCGTCGGCGGCGAAGACCACCGGCTCGCCCTTGCGCTGCGGGATCTCGACCGGGGTGATCTCGGCCTCGAAGACGCCGTTCTTCTGCGCGGCGGCGGCCCGCTGGTGGGAGGCGGCGGCGAACTCGTCCTGCGGGGCGCGCTCGATGCCCAGGCGGGTGTTGTGCTTCTCCGTGGACTCGCCCATCGCGATGTTCTCGAAGGCGTCGGTGAGGCCGTCGTAGGCCATCGCGTCGAGCATCTCGATCGCGCCGTACTTGTAGCCCTCACGGGACTTCGGCAGCAGGTGCGGGGCGTTCGTCATCGACTCCTGGCCGCCCGCGACCACGATGTCGAACTCGCCGGCGCGGATGAGCTGGTCGGCCAGCGCGATCGCGTCGAGGCCGGACAGGCACACCTTGTTGATGGTCAGCGCCGGCACGTTCATGGGGATGCCGGCCTTGACCGCGGCCTGGCGGGCGGGGATCTGGCCCGCGCCGGCCTGGAGCACCTGGCCCATGATCACGTACTGGACCTGGTCGCCGGAGATCCCGGCCCGCTCCAGGGCGGACTTGATGGCGAAGCCGCCGAGGTCGGCGCCCGAGAAGGACTTCAGCGAGCCGAGCAGCCGCCCCATGGGCGTGCGGGCCCCGGCGACGATCACTGAGGTGGTGTTGTTCGTTCCGGACATGAGGCACAGCCCCTTGAGGATGAGGAGTGAACGAGGGTTTACCCGAATGTACTGAGCGGTACCCGCCCAGTCACCGGGCAGTCGGTGTGATCGCTGGCACGTTGCGTGACGACCCTCCTCGGCGGTGCACTGGTCCCATGCTGACAAGAATCGACCACATCGGGATCGCCTGCTTCGACCTGGACAAGACCGTCGAGTTCTACCGTGCCACGTACGGGTTCGAGGTCTTCCACTCCGAGGTCAACGAGGAGCAGGGCGTCCGCGAGGCCATGCTCAAGATCAACGAGACCTCCGACGGCGGCGCCTCCTACCTCCAGCTCCTGGAGCCCACCCGCGAGGACTCCGCGGTGGGCAAGTGGCTGGCCAAGAACGGCGAGGGCGTGCACCACATCGCCTTCGGCACGGCGGACGTCGACGGCGACGCCGAGGCCATCCGCGGCAAGGGCGTCCGCGTCCTCTACGACGAGCCCCGCATCGGCTCCATGGGCTCCCGGATCACCTTCCTGCACCCCAAGGACTGCCACGGGGTCCTCACCGAGCTGGTCACGAGCAACCCCGAGCAGTCGACCGCCGCCCACTGACGCGCCCGGGGATTGGGGGCACGGCGCACCGCCGGCCGGGGTGCGCCGTGCCCGTCCAGCCGCCCGGACGGAGGCGGCCCGGCCACAGCGCACTGATGTCCCCATTCCCCGGCCGGTAGAGTGGCCATGGCTCGGCCGGGGTTCGGTGCGGAACGGGGTCGGGGCCTGCAAGCCCTGCCCCGACATCTGACACCATTCCCCGGGGGCGTCGTTCAGCGGGCGAGCGATGCTCATTTGGGAGTGAGCTTGCGACCAGGGGACGGATGGGACCGCGCTGTGCGGGGCTACGAAAGCCAGGAGAGCCATCAGGCCGAAGCCGACCATCTCTCGCGCTTCGAAGCCGAGATGGAGCGGCTGAAGAAGGAGCGCGGGAAGGCCGTCCAGCACGCCGAGGACCTCGGGTACCAGGTCGAGGTGCTGCGCGCCAAACTGCATGAGGTGCGCCGCGCGCTCGCCTCCCGGCCCGCCTACGACGGCGCGGACATGGGATATCAGGCGGAGCAGCTGCTGCGCAACGCCCAGGTGCAGGCCGACCAGATGCGGTCCGACGCCGAGCGCGAGCTGCGCGACGCCCGGGCGCAGACCCAGCGGATCCTCCAGGAGCACGCCGAGCACCAGGCGCGGCTCCAAGCCGAGCTGCACGCCGAGGCCGTCAACCGCCGCCAGCGCCTGGACCAGGAGCTCAACGAGCGCCGCCAGACGGTCGAGGCGCACGTCAACGAGAACGTCGCCTGGGCCGAGCAGCTGCGCGCCCGTACGGAGGCCCAGGCCCGCCGGCTCCTGGAGGAGTCCCGCGCCGAGGCCGAGCAGGCGCTGAACGCCGCCCGCGCCGAGGCCGCCCGGACCGCCGAGGAGGCCCGCCGCCGGCTCGCCGCCGACGCCGAGGCCGCGCGCGCCGAGGCCGAGCAGGCGCTGCTGCGCGCCCGCAAGGAGGCCGAACGGCTGCTGGCCGCCGCGTCCGCGCAGGCCCAGGAGGCCACCGAGCACGCCGAGCGGCTGCGCACCACCACCACCGCCGAGGCCGAGCAGACCCGGCAGCAGACCATGGACCTCGGCCGGGTGGCCGAGGCGCGGGTGCAGGAGGCCGACGGAGCCCTGCGCGCGGCCCGCGCGGAGGCGGAGAAGCTGCTCGCGGAGGCCAAGGAGAGCGCCGCCCGGCAGCTCGCCTCGGCGGAGTCCGTCAACGACCAGCGCACCCGCACCGCGAAGGAGCAGGTCGCCCGGCTGGTCGGCGAGGCCACGAAGGAGGCCGAGGCCCTCAAGGCCGAGGCCGAGCACGCGCTGGCCGATGCCCGCGCCGAGGCGGAGCGGCTGCGTACGGAAGCCGGCGAGCAGGCCCGTACGGCCGCCGCCGAGGACACGGCGGCGCAGCTGGCGAAGGCGGCCCGCACCGCCGAGGACGTGCTGAACAAGGCTTCGGAGGACGCCCGGGCGACGACCCGCGCCGCCTCCGAGGAGGCCGAGCGGATCCGCCGCGAGGCGGAGGCCGAGGCCGAGCGGCTGCGCGCCCAGGCGGCGGCCACGGCCGCCGAGCTCAAGGGCGCCGCGAAGGACGACACCGAGGAGTACCGGGCCCGCACGGTCGAACTCCAGGAGGAGGCGCGGCGGCTGCGCGGCGAGGCGGAGCAGCTGCGCGCGGAGGCCGTCGCCGAGGGCGAGCGGATCCGCGGGGAGGCCCGCCGCGAGGCGGTGCAGCAGATCGAGGAGGCGGCCCGCACCGCCGAGGAGCTGCTGGGCAAGGCCAAGTCGGACGCGGACGAACTGCGCGCCGGGGCCGGCGCGGAGAGCGAGCGGGTCCGCGCCGAGGCCGTCGAGCGGGCCACCACCCTGCGCCGGCAGGCCGAGGAGACCCTGGAGCGCACCCGCGCGGAGGCCGAACGGCTGCGGGCGGAGGCGCAGGAGCAGGCCGAGGCCCTGACCGCCGAGACGGACGCCGCCGTACGGGCGCGCCGCGAGGAGACCGAACAGGCCCTGGCGGCCAGGCGTGCGGAGGCCGAAGCCGAGCTGGCCCGGCTGCAGTCGGACGCCGAGGCCCGGCTGGCGTCGGCCGAGCAGACGCTGCGCGAGTCCCGCCTGGCGGCGGAGAACATCCGCAAGGAGACCACCGAGGAGAACGACCGGCTGCGCGCCGAGTCGGCGGAGCGGATCCGCACCCTCCAGGCCCAGTCCGAGGCGGAGGCCGAGCAGCTGCGCTCCGAGGCCGCGCAGGACGCGGGCCGGGTCCGCGCGGAGGCCGAGCTGGTCTCCGTACGGATGCGCGCCGAGGCGGAGGCCGAGTCGGAGCGGGTGCGCACCGAGGCGCAGGAGACCGCGGACCGGCTGCGCGCCGAGGCGAAGGCGGCGGCCGAACGGGTCGCCGCGGAGGCCGCGGAGGCGCTGGCCGCCGCCCAGGAGGAGGCCGCGCGGCGCCGCCGGGAGGCCGAGGAGACCCTGTCGGCGGCCCGGACGGAGGCCGGCAACGAGCGGGCGCAGGCCCGTGAGCAGAACGAGGAGCTGCTGGCGCAGGCCCGCAAGCGCTCGGAGGAGGCGCAGGCCGAGGCGGCCCGCCTCACCGAGGAGGCGGAGCGCCGGGCGGCGGAGCTGGTCGCGGCGGCGGAGGCCACCGCCCAGCAGGTACGGGACGCCGTGGCCGGGCTGCACGAGCAGGCCGAGGAGGAGATCGCCGGGCTGCGCAGCGCGGCCGAGCACGCGGCGGAGCGTACGCGCACCGAGGCGGAGGAGGAGGCGGACCGGGTCCGCGCCGACGCCCACGCGGAGCGCGACCGCGCGGCCGAGGACGCGGCACGCGTGCGCAGCGAGGCCCGCGTCGAGACGGACGCGGCGAAGGAACTCGCGGCACGGACCGTCGGCGACGCGATCGCCGAGGCCGAGCAGCTGCGGGCCGACACGGCCGAGTACGCGCAGCGGGTGCGCACGGAGGCGACGGACGCCCTGGCGGCGTCCGAGCGCGACGCGGCGCGGACCCGGGCGGACGCCCGGGAGGACGCGAACCGGATCCGCGGCGAGGCGGCGGAGTCCCTGGAGGCCTCGCGCGCCGAGGGCTCCCGGATCGTGGCCGAGGCGCAGGCGGAGGCCGAGCGGCTCACGGAGGAGACCCTGGCCGCGAACGCCGCCACCGTCGGCGACGCCCAGGCGGAGGCCGAGCGGCTCACCGCGGAGGCCGCCGAGGCGGCGGAAGCCGCCCGGGCCGAGGCCGCGGGCACCCTGGACGAGGCGCGCGCGGAGGCCAACCGGCTGCGCAGCGAGGCCGCGGAGCAGGCGGACCGGCTCATCACCGAGGCGGCGTCCGAGGCGGAGCGCCTCACCGAGGAGACCCGTGCGGCGAACGCCGCCACGGTCGGCGAGGCGGTGGCGGAGGCCGAGCGGCTGACGGCCGAGGCGGCGCGGGTCCTGGAGGAGGGCCGGGCGCGTGCGGAGGCCCTGAAGGCGCAGGCGGCCGACACCCTGGCCGCCGCCGAGCGGGACTCGGCGCGGATCCTGGTGGACTCCCGCGCGGAGGGCGACCGGCTCATCGAGGAGACCCGCGCGGCCAACGAGCGTACGGTCGGCGAGGCCGCGGCCGAGGCCGACCGGCTCGTCGCGGAGGCGGCGCGGACCCTGGACGAGGCCCGTGCGGAGGGCGGCCGGATCATCGGCGAGGCGACCGCCGAGGCGGAGCGCGTCACGGCCGCGGCGAACGAGACGCTGGCCACGGCCGAGCGGGACGCCGAGCAGACGCTGGACGAGGCGCGCGCCGAGGGCAACCGGCTGCGCACCGAGGCCGCGGAGCAGGCGGACCGGCTCATCACCGAGGCGGCGTCCGAGGCGGACAAGCTCACCGAGCAGACCCGCCGGGACAACGAGCGCACGGTCGGCGAGGCGGCCGCCGAGGCGGAGCGGCTGCGCGCGGAGGCGGCCGAGGCGCTGGCCTCGGCGCAGGAGCACGCGACGCGCACCCGGTCCGAGGCGGAACGGGTCAAGGCGGAGGCGGCCACCGAGGCGGAGCGCACCCGCACGGAGGCCCGTACGGAGTCCGAGCGGCTGCTGGACGAGGCCCGCGAGGAGGCCAACAAGCGCCGTACCGAGGCCGCGGAGCAGGTGGACCGGCTCATCACGGAGGCCGCGGCCGAGGCCGACAAGCTCACGTCGGAGGCGGCCCGGCAGGCGCTGGCCGCCACCACGGCGGCCGAGGAGCAGGCCGACGCGATGGTCGACGCCGCCCGCAAGGAGGCGGCGCGCATCACGTCGGAGGCGACCGTCGAGGGCAACTCCACGGTGGAGAAGGCCCGTACGGACGCGGACGAGCTGCTGGTGGGGGCGCGTACGGACGCGGCCGCCATAAGGGAGCGGGCGGAGGAGCTGCGGGCCCGCGTCGAGTCCGAGGTGGAGGAGCTGCACGAGCGCGCCCGCCGGGAGTCGGCCGAGCAGATGAAGTCGGCCGGCGAGCGCGTGGACAAGCTGGTCCGTGCGGCGACCGAGCAGAGCGCGGAGGCGGAGGCGAAGGCCAAGGCGCTGGTGTCGGACGCGAGCAGCGAGGCGAGCAAGGTCCGCATCGCGGCCGTGCGCAAGGCCGAGACGCTGCTGAAGGAGGCCGAGCAGAAGAAGGCGGAGCTGGCCCGGCAGGCCGAGAGCGCCCTCGCGGAGGCGAAGGCGGAGGCGGAGCGACTGGTCGAGGAGGGCCGTCGTGAGCTCGAGGTGCTGGTGCGCAGGCGCGAGGACATTCAGGCGGAGATCTCCCGTGTCCAGGACGTTCTTGAGGCGTTGGAATCATTCGAGGCACCTTCGGGTGGCGGAAAGCCCGTTGTGGGTGGTCAGGGCGCGGGGGGCGTGAAGGCCGGCGCAACAGCGGGTTCCACTCGTTCGGGTGGTAAGGCGTCAGAGGGGTAGTCAGAACACAGGATGTGTGCTTCTGAGGGAGGTCAGGCGAAGGAGTGACAAGCATTCCGTCGCCTTGCCACTCAAAAGGGGTGTCATTGTCCAGGGCAAACCCGGATTGACTCGATGACACGCCGCCCGGGCGCCTAGGATTCCCCTTAACACCTCACGTAGCACCTCATCGGTCTCATTCGACAGGAACCCCATGAGCGACACTTCCTCCCCCTTCGGCTTCGAGCTCGTGCGGCGTGGTTACGACCGCGGTCAGGTGGACGACCGCATTACCAAGCTGGTCTCCGACCGCGACAGCGCCCTTGGACGTATCAACTCTCTGGAAAAGCGGATCGAGGAGCTGCACCTCGAGACGCAGAACGCCCAGGCCCAGGTGAGCGACGCGGAGCCGTCGTACGCCGGTCTCGGCGCCCGGGTCGAGAAGATCCTGCGGCTGGCCGAGGAGGAGGCGAAGGACCTGCGCGAGGAGGCCCGTCGCGCGGCCGAGCAGCACCGTGAGCTGGCCGAGTCCGCTGCCCAGCAGGTCCGCAACGACGCCGAGTCGTTCGCGGCCGACCGCAAGTCGAAGGCGGAGGACGAGGGCGTCCGCATCGTCGAGAAGGCCAAGGGGGACGCCGCCACCCTGCGCGCCGAGGCCCAGAAGGACGCGGCCTCCAAGCGCGAGGAGGCCGACGCCCTGTTCGAGGAGACCCGCGCCAAGGCCGCCCAGGCCGCCGCGGACTTCGAGACCAACCTGGCCAAGCGCCGCGAGCAGTCCGAGCGCGACCTGGCCTCGCGTCAGCAGAAGGCGGAGAAGCGCCTCGCCGAGATCGAGCACCGCGCCGAACAGCTGCGCCTGGAGGCCGAGAAGCTCCGTACGGACGCCGAGCGCCGCGCCCGCCAGACGGTGGAGACCGCGCAGCGTCAGGCCGAGGACATCGTCGCCGACGCCAACGCCAAGGCGGACCGCATCCGCAGCGAGTCCGAGCGCGAGCTGGCGGCGCTGACCAACCGCCGCGACTCCATCAACGCCCAGCTGACGAACGTCCGCGAGATGCTGGCGACGCTGACGGGCGCGGCCGTGGCGGCCGCCGGCTCCCCGATCGACGACGAGCCGGTGAGCCGCGGCGTCCCGGCGCAGCAGAGCCGCTAGTACGCCCGCGCGTACGCCGCGGTCCGCGCACGGGCAGCGGATCCGGCACATCAGGGGCCGTACACCGCCTTGTTGAGGTGGCGTACGGCCCCTGGCCGTTCTAGCGTGGCCGCATGATCGAGCTCGAGGGCCTCACGAAACGATTCGGCGCGAAGACCGCAGTGGACCATCTCGACTTCCGGGTCAGACCGGGGATGGTGACCGGCTTCCTCGGCCCCAACGGGGCGGGCAAGTCGACGACCATGCGCATGATGCTCGACCTCGACAGGCCCACCAGCGGGACGGTCCGCATCAACGGGAAGCACTACCGGGAGCTGCCGGAACCGCTGAAGCACATCGGGGCGCTGCTCGACGCGAAGGCGATGCACGGCGGGCGCAGCGCCTACAACAACCTTCTCTGCCTGGCCCAGTCGAACCGGATCCCGCGGCGGCGGGTGGACGAAGTGCTGGATCTGGTCGGTCTGACGGCGGTGGCGGGGAAGAAGTCGAAAGGATTTTCGCTCGGAATGGGCCAGCGGCTGGGAATCGCCGCCGCGCTGCTGGGTGATCCGGAGATCCTGATGTTCGACGAACCGGTCAATGGTCTGGACCCGGAGGGAATTCTCTGGATCCGCAATCTCATGAAGGGCCTGGCCTCGGAAGGAAGAACGATCTTCGTGTCCTCCCACTTGATGAGTGAAATGGCCCTGACCGCGGACCATTTGATCGTCATCGGACGGGGAAAGCTCCTCGCCGACTTGTCGATGGCCGATTTCATCCAGCAGAACTCCCGCAGTTACGTACGGCTGCGCTCACCGCAGCAGGAACGGCTCAAGGACGTGCTGCACGAGGCCGGGATCGACGCGATCAGCGTGCCCGCCACCGGCGTACTGGAGATCGACGGGGTCGGGCCCGAGCGGCTCGGCGAACTGGCCGCGCAGCACCGGATCGTGCTGCACGAACTCAGCCCGCAACGGGCGTCACTGGAGGAAGCGTTCATGCGCATGACGGCGGACTCCGTCGAGTACCACGCCCACGCCCCCGGCGCCCCCGGCGCGCCCGTACCCGCGCCGGCGGGTCCCGCGTGGGGCACGGGCGTCGAGACCGGCCGCAAGGGCGGCGAGTGACCATGGCCTACGCCGCAGTCCTCCGGTCCGAGTGGACCAAGATCCGTACCGTCGCCTCCACCAGCTGGACCCTCGCGACCGCCCTGCTGGTCACCGTCGCCATCGGCGCCGGGCTGTGCGCGGTCGTCAACGCGACCTTCGACGACATGCCGCAGACGGCACGGGTCACCTTCGACGCCACGCAGATGAGCTTCTCCGGCATGCTCCTGGGCCAGCTGGCGGTGCTCGTCTTCGGCGCGATGGTGGTCGGCAGCGAGTACGGCACCGGCATGATCCGCACCTCCCTCGCGGCCGTGCCCCGCCGCGGCGCCCTGCTGCTGGGCAAGCTGACCGTGGCGACCGCCCTGGCCCTGGTGGTCGGCCTGGCCACCGGCTTCCTGTCCTTCTTCCTCGGCCAGGCCCTCCTCGGCGACCACGGCACCGGGCTGGGCGGGGAGAACGTCCTGCGCGCGGTGACCGGCGTCGGCCTGTACCTGGCACTGCTCGCCGCGTTCGCCATCGGCGCGTCGATGATGCTGCGGAACTCGGCCGCATCGATCTCGCTCCTGATCACGTTCGTCCTGATCCTGCCCATCGTCCTCAGCGTGGTCGACGCCACCCGCAAGATCGCCTCCTACCTGCCCAGCCAGGCCGGATCCGCGATCATGCAGACCGTGTCCGCCTCCGCGGACGGCCAGGACGTGCCCTACGGCCCGTGGGGCGGACTCGGGATCATGGCGCTGTGGTCGCTGGCCGCGGTGGCCGGCGGATACCTCACGCTGGTGAAGCGGGACGCCTGACGGGTCCGTCGTGAGACGGACGCCCCGCGTACTACGGGACATCCCCGGGTCGGATCTCAGGGGCAGCTCAGGGATCCGGCCCGGGAGGGAACCGCGGGGGCCTCGATATCCTCTTAAGGCGTACGCGGGCGAGAGCCGTCCCGGCGGGCAAGGGGCAGAAGGATGATCGAGGCAGTCGGCCTGACCAAGCGCTTCGGCGCCAAGACCGCCGTCGACCGGTTGTCCTTCCAGGTCAAGCCGGGTCACGTCACGGGCTTCCTGGGGCCCAACGGCTCCGGCAAGTCCACCACCATGCGCATGATCCTCGGCCTGGACCGGCCCACCTCGGGCCGCGTCACCATCAACGGCCTCCCCTTCCGGGAGCTGCCGAACGCCCAGCGGCACGTCGGCGCCCTGCTCGACGCGAAGGCCGTGCACGGCGGCCGCAAGGCCCGTACGCACCTGCTGGCCATCGCCCAGCTCTCGGGGATCCCCGAGAAGCGGGTGGACGAGGTCCTCGGCGTCGTCGGCCTCAAGGACGCCGCCCGCCAGCGTGCGAAGGGCTTCTCGCTCGGCATGGGCCAGCGGCTCGGCATCGCGGCCGCCCTGCTCGGCGACCCGCAGGTGCTGCTCTTCGACGAGCCGGTCAACGGCCTCGACCCCGAGGGCATCCTCTGGGTCCGCAACCTCATGCGGCGGCTGGCCTCCGAGGGCCGCACCGTCTTCGTCTCCTCGCACCTGATGAGCGAGATGGCGCTGACCGCCGACCACCTGATCGTGATCGGCCGGGGCCGGCTGCTGGCCGACATGAGCACCCAGGACTTCATCACGCACAATTCGGCCGGATTCGCGCGGGTGCGCGCCGCCGGCGGGGACCCCGCGGGGCGCCGGACCCTGGGCACCGCGCTGACGAAGGCCGGCGGCCGGGTCCTCCAGGAGCCGGACGGGGCGCTGCGCGTCACCGGGCTGGAGCTGCCCCGCGTCAGCGACGTCGCGCACGAGGCCGGCGTGCGGCTTTGGGAGCTGTCCCCGCACCGGGCCTCGCTGGAGGAGGCCTACATGCGGATGACCCAGTCGTCCGTCGAGTACACCTCCACCGAGGACCCCCGCGCCGAGCTGTGGGAGCCCGAGCCGCTGACCGTGCCGGAGTGGGAGGAGGCGGAGGAGGCGGCCGCCGTCCCCGCCGAGGCCGCCGCGAGTTTCTACGCTCCTCCGCCGCCCGGGTCCGGGAGGCCCTTCCTGATGCCGGGCAGCGCGGCGGACCTCGCCCGGGCCACCCCCGACGACCGCTCCGACACCGCGCCGGCCGACCTCGCGGGCGCGGCCACGACCATCCCCGAGGACCCCCGATGACCCCCACCCCCGCCGGCCCGCCCCCGGTGAGCGCGGAACAGCCGGGGACGTACAGCTCGCCGCTGCCCACGCCGCGGCCGCACCTGGGGCACGCCGTGGCCTCGGAGTGGACCAAGCTGACCTCGGTGCGCTCCACCCTGTGGACGCTGGGCTCCCTCGTGGTCCTGGTCGTCGGCGTCGGCATGGTCGCCGTCCTGCAGACCTCGGCCCGCGACTACGAGAACATCCCCTTCACCGGTCCCGCCCTCTTCGGCCTGATGGCCGGCCAGGTGAGCGTGATCGTGCTCGGCGTGCTGACGATCTCCTCCGAGTACGGCACCGGCCTGATCCGCACCACCTTCACCGCCGCGCCCGAGCGGCTGCGCGTGCTCACCGCGAAGTACCTGGTGTTCGGCGCGGTCGCGTTCGCCGTCACGCTGTGCTCGGTGGCGTTCGTCGGCCTCTGGGCCGCCCTGCTGCACGGCGGGCCCGCCGCCGGGGCGCACGGCTCGCGCGAGTGGGCGGGCGCGCTGGCCGGCTCCCTGTACGTGACCCTGCTGGGCCTCCTCGCGCTCGCGGTCGGGGCGCTCGTACGGCACTCGGCGGGCGGGATCGCGGTCATGCTCGGCGTGGTGACCATGCCGCCGGTGCTCGGGGCGATACTGACCGCCTGGCCGGCCACCTCGGGTGTCGGCGGGCTGGTGCTGCGCTACAACGCCCCGGTGGGCCTGATCCAGCTCTTCGGGCTGCAGGGCGTCGACATGGAGGGGCAGGCAGCCCCCAGCGCGACGGCCCAGCTGCTGCTGCTGGTCGCGCTCACGGCGGGAGCGGTGGCCGCCTCGTACGCCGTGGTCCGCCGCCGCGACGTCTGACCTCCCACAGCCGCCTAGTAGCGGGGCGCGTTGCGGGACCGCTGCACCTTGGAGGTGCGGCGGTCCTTCGCGTTCCAGCAGGCCTTGTGCCAGTGCCGCCGGTCGTCCACTCCGCCGTACTCGGGCCAGGCCACCACGTGCGGGGTGCCCGAGGGGATCTCCTGGTCGCAGCCCGGGCAGCGGTAGCGCTTGCCCGCCGCGGCGGCCCCCGCGACCTGCCGGACCTTCCACTCTTCGCCCAGGTACTCCTCGGTGCGCTCCAGCCCGAACCGGTCGAAGCCGGCGCCGGGTCGTTCGTCCGGAGTCTCGCCGCCCCGGGGGCGGTTGTGGCGCGGTGACACGTATACCTCACGAAGGGGCGGGGGACGGTGACTTTCTCCCAGACTACGCGCAGCGAACCCGGGTACCCGCAGGGTGGCTGGTGGAGGCCCGCCTCCCGTGGGAACTGGCCCGACAATCTCAATAACTTTCCTGTCAGGCCGTGCCTTTGGCACGTGTCAGACGTTGTTGCCAGCAGACGTTGATGCCATCAACGAGTCGGTCCACCTGGGGAGGCCGCGTCAGCCGCGAGGAGGCTAAGGGCGATGATGCGCGTAGGAGCGTTTGTACTGGCGGCCCAGTTCCCGGGCCAGGGGCAGGGGGAGGCGCTGCACCGGGCGGTGCGGACCGCCGAGGTGGCCGAGGAGGCGGGGCTGGACTCCGTCTGGCTCGCCGAGCACCACTTCGTCCCGTACGGGGTCTGCCCGTCGGCGGTGACCCTGGCGGCCCTGCTGCTCGGCCGGACCCGGCGGCTGCGGGTGGGCACGGCGGTCAGCGTGCTGCCGAACACGCATCCGGTGGCCCTCGGGGAGCAGGCGGCCCTGCTGCACGTCACCTCCGGCGGCCGGTTCACCCTCGGGGTGGGGCGCGGCGGGCCGTGGGTCGACCTGGAGGTGTTCGGGGCCGGGCTGGAGGCGTACGAGGAGGGGTTCCCCGAGGACCTGGACCTGCTCCGGCGCTGGCTGGCCGAGCCCCGGGTGGGGGCGGCCGGCGCGCGGCACGCCTTCCGCGAGGTGCCCGTCGTACCGAGTCCGGCCCACGCGCTGGACGGCGACGGGACAGGGCCGGAAGTGATCGTCGCCTGCACCTCCCCGGCGTCGGTGCGGCTGGCCGCGGAGCGCGGACTGCCGATGCTGCTGGGCATGCACTGCGGGGACGAGGAGAAGGCCGAGCAGGTCGCGCTGTGGCGGCGTACCGCCCTGGAGCACGGCCACCCGCCCGAGCTGGTGCGTGCGGCGGGGCACGTGTCGGCCGGGGTCTGCCAGCTGGCCGACCGCACGGCCGACGCCCGCGAGACCCTGCTGAAGGCGATGCCGGGCTGGTTCCGCCAGGGCCTGGACGCCCACGTGACGGTGGACGGCCGACGACGCGCGATGCGCGACCCGCACGCCTACACGGAACTGCTGTGCTCGCTGCACCCGGTGGGGAGCCCCGCAGTGGCCGCGGACAGGCTGGCGGCGACCGCGGAGCGGACGGGCATCACCCGCTTCGCCCTGCTGACGGAGGGCTCGGGCGACCTCGCCGCCACGGAGGACAACGTCAAACGCCTCGGCGCGGAGGTCCTTCCCCTGCTGGTGTGACCCCGGACGGGGCCTGGGGCTGCCGCTCCTGTGTCAGTCGCACCTCCCGCGACACGGAGCGGCAGCGCAGTACCGGTCCTGCTAGCAGTCCCGAAGTTCCGGGGACTGGTTGAGCAGCTGGCCGCGGATCGACGTGAACTTGGCCAGCCGGTCGTCCACCGAGGAATCCAGCGGGAACACCGCCAGCCGGTGACAGTTCTGGAATGCCAGGCGCACCCCGAAGTGCCGCTGCAGCGCACCGCGTATCGCGTCACTCGCGAGCGCGCGCAGCAGCTGCCCGCGCGCCTGCTCGTCCGGCGGCGGCGTCTGGTTGTCGGCGAACTCTCCGCCCTCAACCTCCAGCTGGGCCACCAACGAGCTGATCATCTCCCATGCGAAGGGCAGGGAGGTCCGGACGCAGTCGACGAAGGCGGCTTCGTCGACCTCGCCTCGCTCGGCCTGTTCGAGTAGGGCCGGTGAGACGTCGAGCGACATGGGTTCTCCTCTCGTGACCCCGGCAGTTTGGGCTGGCGGAGTCCTACGGGCAGGGAGGGAGGCGGCGACGCAGCGTGCACGCTCGACAACCTCCCGCTCACCACGGTAGGCGCCCACCGGGTGCCGCACCAGGAGAATGCGCATACAACGCGCCATCGGCGAACGGGGCTTTCAGGGGCGAATCGCGTGGAGGCCCGTCGGTCGAGTAGCGTTGCCGACCATGCGTCTCGTCATTGCCCGCTGCTCCGTCGACTACGCGGGCCGGCTCACCGCCCATCTGCCCTCGGCACCCCGTCTGATCCTCGTGAAGGCCGACGGCAGTGTCTCGATCCACGCGGACGACCGGGCGTACAAACCGCTCAACTGGATGTCGCCTCCGTGCACCCTCAAGGAGGGGAGCGGGGACGAGGCGAACGTCTGGACCGTGGTCAACAAGGCGGGCGAGAAGCTCATCATCACCATGGAGGAAGTCCTCCACGACTCCTCCCACGAGCTGGGCACCGACCCGGGCCTCATCAAGGACGGCGTCGAGGCGCACCTCCAGGAGCTGCTCGCCGACCGCATCGACACGCTGGGCGAGGGCTACACGCTGATCCGGCGCGAGTACATGACGGCGATCGGGCCGGTCGACATCCTGTGCCGGGACGCCTCCGGCGCGACGGTGGCGGTGGAGATCAAGCGGCGCGGGGAGATCGACGGCGTCGAGCAGCTGACCCGGTACCTGGAGCTGCTGAACCGCGACCCGCACCTGTCGCCGGTGCGGGGCGTGTTCGCGGCGCAGGAGATCAAGCCGCAGGCGCGGGTGCTGGCGCACGACCGGGGGATGGACTGCGTGGTCCTCGACTACGACGCCCTGCGCGGCATCGAGGACGACAAGCTCCGCCTGTTCTGATCCCTTCGAACGGCTCGTCGCCGCCCCGGTCCCCCGAACTCCGGCTCGGGGGACCGTTGTCGTACGCGTCCGCTGCGCGGGGCCTGCCCCTCCCCGCGGGGACGCCCGGCCGTGGGCGTCGGAGCGGCGTCAGATCGTCGTCGGGGACTGGGCCGCCGTCGGGGACTGGGCCTGCGACGAGGTCGTCGGGGTGGTCGGCACCGACGTGCTCGGCTCCGGGCTCGGCGAGGCCGGCGGTGACGTGACCGGGGGCTCCGGATCGGGGTCCGGCTTCGGGGTCGGCGGGGTCGGCTTCGGCGCCGGCGGGGTCGGCTGCGGCTGGTGCGGGCCCGGTGTGCGGGCCGGCGGGGGCGTCGGGTGGGTGGCGGTCCCATCCCCGCCCCCGCCCCGGGCCGGGTCGGCCGGGGCCGCCGGCGCGGCCGGATCCGGCGCCGGATCGTCTCCGCCGCTGCTCGGAACCTGCGGCGGGGCCACCGCCGGCGCGTCCGGGGTCGAGGACACGGCGGGCGCCGCCGGCTGCTCCGCCTCGTCCCCCGCGGTCAGCGCCAGGCCGACGACCGTGCCGAGCGCCACCACCGTCAGCGCCCCGGCGGCGGCCAGCAGCACCGTCTTGCGCCGCTGGGCCGGACCGGGCCCCGGACGGCCGGCCAGGGGCAGGGGCGCGGGCCCCGGAGCCGGCCGGAACGCGTCCGCGTACATCTGGGAGAGGGACGCCGGGGGCCCGGCCGCCGGCTTCCCGATCACCGGGGTCACCTGGGTGACGGCCTCCGACCCCCCGCGAGCCGGAGTCGGAGCCGCAGCCACAGCCACAGCCGCAGCCGCAGCCGGCAGGGCCGGCGGGGGCTCCAGCCGCAGCGGCGGCGAGGTCTCCGCCCCCAGCGCCTCCCGGTCGGTGACGAGCGCCAGCGCCCGCCGCCCGGCGACGGTCCCCCGCTTGTCGGCGAGCGCCCCCCGCAGCCCGATCGAGGCCTCCAGCTCGGCCCGTGCCCGCTCCAGGCGCCCCTCGCACAGCGCGAGCACGCCCAGCTCGTGGTGGAAGTACGCCTGCTCGGCGACCTCCCCCGCCTTCCGCGCGGCCTCCGCACCCGAGCGCAGCACCCGCTCCCACGCCTCCCAGTACGGCGCCGCCGCGAGGGCCGGGGCGGCCGTGCGGGCCAGGAGTACGGCGGCCACCACGTCGGCGCCGGCCAGCGCGGCCAGCACCGCGTCCGCCTCCGCCGCGACCCGCTCCGGGGTCACCGAGGCGTGCCCGGTCCACCAGGCGTAGTGCCGGGCGGCGGTCCGGGCCTCCTCGGCGGCGCTCTCCCCGTACCCGGCCTCCTCCAGCTGCCGCGCGACCCCCTCCGCGAGCCGGTAGCGCGGCCCGACGGGGGTGATCAGCCCGCAGCCCAGCAGTTCCGCGACGGCGGCGTCGGCGTGCGTGTCCCCGACCAGCGCGGGCAGGTGGGCGTGGTGCGGGAGTTCCCCGCCGAGCGCGCAGGCGATGCGCAGGGCAGCCCGGGCCGACTCGCTCGTGCGGGAGGCCAGCAGCTCGGCGGGGGCCGCGGCCTGCGCCAGGGTGGGCAGCGGCACGTGGGCCGGGTCGCGGGGGCGCTCCTCGAAGACCCCGGGCTCCTCGTCCTCGTCGTCGGCCGCGGTGCGGTTCAGCTCGTCGCGCTGGCGCAGCAGCGCGGCGGCCTGGACGAAGCGCAGTGGCAGGCCCTCGGAGGCGAACCGCAGGTCCTCCGCCCAGGCCGTCTCCTCGGCGGTCAGCGTCCTGCCGGCGCCGGCTTCGAGCAGCCGTACGCAGCCGGCCCGCCCGAGCCCGCCGAGGCGGACCTCCTCCAGGTGGGGGTCGTCGGACGCGGCCGCGGCGTCGGGGGTGGCGGCGAACAGGTAGGCGCATTCGGGGGTGGCGCGCAGCAGCTCGTCCAGGGCCGCGCCGCCCAGTTCCAGGTCGTCGAGGATGACGATCGCGCCGATCTCCGCCACCGACTCGAGGAGCCGCGTGCGGTCGGGACGCTCGTCGCGGGTCTCGTACACGGTGGCGTAGAGGGTGTGGAGCAGCTCGGCGGGCTGCTGCTGACCGTGGCCGTTGAGCCGTACGACGCCGTCGGGCGCGAGGTCGGCGCAGGCGGCGGCGACCGCGTCGAGGAGGGCGGAGCGGCCGGATCCGGCGGGTCCGGTCAGCCGTACGGAGCGGCCGCGCCCCAGCAGCCGTACCAGCCGCTCCCGCTCCTCGGCGCGCTCCAGGAGCGGCAGGGCGGGGACGGGCGGCCCCGGCAGTGCGGGCGGACGCGCGGCGGCGGCACGGTCGGCCCGCGCGGCGGCGTCGCGCTTGGCGGGGCGGCGTGCCGCGTCCTCGCGGGCGCCGGGCCGCAGGGTCTCGATCTCGCTGCCGTCGACGGGGTTGACGGTGAGGGTGAACTCGCCGGTGGTCAGGGTCACCACGCGGGCCGGTGCCGGGGGCTGGGCCGCCGGCGCCCCGGACGGGGACCGGCCCGCGGCCTGTTCGTCCTGGCCGGGCTGCCCCTGTGTACGGTCCATGACCAAGTCCCCCGATCGCGTCGCGCGCCGCCGCCGTCTTCGCCGTCTTCGTTGTGCCCGGCGCCCGCTCACGTCGTTGTCGCCACCGGTCCGGTTTCCGCCCGAACTTTAGATCGTGGCAGGTCCGGCCGGAACCGCAGGGGTGCCTTCACCACCGGACCGTTACGATTCCTGCCGATCCCCCGGCCGACCCTAATCCTTGCGGCCGGTCACGGCCACGGTCACACCGAGGCCGATCATCGCGAGCCCGCCGGCCCCGCCGACGAGGGAGAGCCTGCGCGGCGATCCGGCGAACCAGTCGCGGGTGGTGGCGGCGGCGAGTCCCCACGCGCTGTCGGACACGACGGCGATGAGGTTGAAGACCAGGCCGAGCAGGAGCATCTGGAGCACGACGTGCCCCCGCTCCCGGTCGGCGAACTGGGGCAGCACCGCGGCGAAGAAGACGAGGGTCTTGGGGTTGGCCACGCCGACCACGAAGCCCTCCCCCAGGGTCCGCAGGCCGCCGTGCGCCCGGGGGGCCGCCTCCGCGACGGCGGCGTGCAGGGATCCGCGGCCGCGGAGGGCCTTGACGCCCAGGTACACGAGGTAGGCGGCGCCGACCAGCTTCAGGGTGGTGAAGACGAGGACGGAGCGCTCGACGACGGTCCCGACGCCCAGGGCCACGGCCGCGACCAGTACGTAGCCTCCGAGGGTGTTCCCGGCCACCGTGGTCAGTGCGGCCCGGCGGCCCTGTGCCAGCGCCCGGCCGACGACGAAGAGCACGCTGGGGCCGGGGATCACGATCAGCAGGAAGGACATGGCCGCGAAGGCGAGCAGTCTGTCGGTGGACACCATGGGCCCATGTAAGCGGAGGGCGCACCGGGGCCGCAGCCCCTTTTCGCCGCCCCCGCTCACACCCGGGGCAGGGTCTCCGCTTCCAGTCCGCCCTCGATCGCGAGGATGCGGTGCAGCCGGGTCGCGACGAGCAGCCGCTGCATCCGGTCGGGCACCCCGCGCAGGACCAGGCGCCGCCCGGTGCGGCCGGCCCGCCGGTGCGCGCCCATGATGACGCCGAGTCCCGTCGCGTCCCAGGAGTCGAGTCCGGTCAGGTCGAGCACGAGGTCGCCGTGGCCGTCGTCGAGGGCGGTGTGCAGGACCGTACGGGCGTCCGCCGCGCTGCGCACGTCGAGGCGGCCCCCGACAGCGAGTTCGGCGTGGTCGCCCCTGATGTGCATGTCTGCTCCCCGGCTTTACTGCGTACGTGTGGTCCGATTGGTCCGTGGTCGGCAACTCTCACTGCAACTGACTGCCGCGCGGGCGGTGAAGTTGCCGACCGTGAGCGAACCGATACCTAATTCACCCCGTAGGGTGCGGGGATTCGAACGGTCGTGCTCAGTGCTTGTAGAACCCCTGGCCGCTCTTGCGGCCGATGTCGCCGGCGTCGACCATGCGGCGCATCAGCTCCGGCGGCGCGAACTTCTCGTCCTGGCACTCGGTGTAGATGTTGCTGGTGGCGTGCAGCAGGATGTCGACGCCGGTCAGGTCGGCGGTGGCCAGCGGGCCCATGGCGTGGCCGAAGCCCAGCTTGCAGGCGGTGTCGATGTCCTCGGCGGTGGCCACGCCCGATTCGTACAGCTTCGCGGCTTCCACGACCAGCGCGGAGATCAGGCGCGTGGTGACGAAGCCGGCGACGTCGCGGTTGACGACGATGCAGGTCTTGCCGACGGACTCGGCGAAGGCGCGGGTGGTGGCGAGGGTCTCGTCGCTCGTCTTGTAACCGCGGACCAGCTCGCAGAGCTGCATCATCGGGACGGGCGAGAAGAAGTGGGCGCCGACGACGCGCTCGGGGTGCTCCGTCACGGCCGCGATCTTGGTGATCGGGATGGCGGAGGTGTTGGAGGCCAGGACGGCGTCCTCGCGCACGATCTTGTCGAGGGCGCGGAAGATCTCGTGCTTGACCTCGAGCTTCTCGAAGACGGCCTCGACGACGATGTCCACGTCGGCGACCGCGTCGAGGTCGGTGGTCGTGGTGATCCGGGCCAGGGCCGCCTCGGCGTCCTCGGCGGTCATCCTGCCCTTGGAGACGAACTTGTCGTACGAGGCCTTGATGCCGTCGGTGCCCCGGGTCAGCGCGGCGTCCGTGACGTCCCGCAGGACGACGTCCCAACCCGCCTGAGCGGAGACCTGCGCGATCCCGGAACCCATCAGTCCCGCGCCGATGACGGCGAGCTTCCCAGCCACTGCACACCCCTCGTTGTTCTCAGTACGACCCGGCCTCGTAGCCTCTCCGGCGGAGACTAGCGTCGTTGAGCGGCCGAGTGACCGCGAAGTAACACGCGTCACGTCTCAGATGACGGACATCACACCGGTACGGCCCACCAGGCGTGCGCAGCCTCACAGTTCACCCGCCGCCGGCCTCCCGTGGCGCTCCGCGGACTGCCGGGAAGCGGGCGGCTCCGCCCGGAACTCCCGGGGCGGGCCCGTCTACGCTGGCGGCATGGTGAACCTGACGCGCATCTACACCCGTACCGGCGACAAGGGCACGACCGCCCTGGGCGACATGAGCCGTACGCAGAAGACGGACCTGCGGATCTCCGCGTACGCGGACGCCAACGAGGCCAACGCCGCCATCGGGACGGCGATCGCGCTGGGCGGGCTGCCGGAGGAGGTCGTGAAGGTCCTGGTCCGCGTGCAGAACGACCTCTTCGACGTCGGAGCGGACCTGTGCACCCCGGTCGTCGCGGATCCCGAGTACCCGCCGCTGCGTGTGGAGCAGTTCTACGTGGACCGGCTGGAGGCGGACTGCGACGTCTTCAACGAGCGGCTGGAAAAGCTCCGCAGCTTCATCCTCCCGGGCGGCACCCCCGGCGCGGCCCTGCTGCACCAGGCCTGCACGGTGGTCCGCCGGGCGGAGCGCTCCACGTGGGCGGCGCTGGAGGTGCACGGCGAGGTGATGAACCCGCTGACGGCCACCTACCTGAACCGTCTCTCCGACCTCCTGTTCATCCTGGCCAGGACGGCCAACAAGGAGGTCGGCGACGTGCTCTGGGTACCGGGCGGGGAGCGCTAGCGGACCCCTCTAGCGCCCGCTGCCGGCGGGTTCGGCGTCCTTGCCCGCCGGGGCCTTGCGCGGCCAGATCGAGTAGGTCGCGGCGATCAGGGCGTGGATGCCGAGCACCCGCAGGGCGGCGGACTGCCACGCCTGGAGCCCGCTGGTGTCGGCGGCACCGCCGACGTACCAGATGCCGGCCTGGAGCAGTCCGATCGCCACCAGGACGCCGGCCAGGGTCCGGGCCCACAGCTTCCACTCGTGGACCGCGCGGGCCTTGCCGTACCCGGCTCCGGGCGGCTTCGGGCCGCCGGCGAACCGGTGGGCGGCGTGCCGGTCGAGCCACTTCACGGTGTAGTGCCCGTAGCCGGCGGTGTAGCCGATGTAGAACGCCGCGAGGCCGTGCCTCCAGCCGGGCTCGCCGCCGTTCTTCAGGTCGACGAACGACACGACCAGCAGCACCAGCTCCAGCAGCGGCTCGCACAGCAGCACGGCGGCTCCCAGCCTGGGCATCCCGGCGAGGTAGCGCAGCGCCAGGCCGCCCGCCAGCAGCACCCAGAAGCCGACCTCGCAGGTGATGATCAGCCCGACGAGCATGACCCCTCCCCCTTTCCTCTCGCGGATTGCCTCCAGCCTTCCGGCCGTGGCGCCCCGCCGCGTCGTCTGCGGTGACGAGAGCGGGCTGCATCCTTCGATGTAGCGCCGTGTCCGCCCCCGTGGCGACGCCGCGCCGCCGCCGAGCGTGTTGGATGGGGGCGTGCTCCCGAAGATCCCCCGCCCGCACCGCGACGACGTCCTGCTCGCCGTGACCAGCGTGCTCGCCGGCCTGCTGCTGTGGGCGCTCGGCGTGCACAGCACGCCCGGCCGGCACGTCCTGCCCGACTGGGCGGTGCTGGTCCCGCTGCTGGTGCTCGGCTCCCTGGAGCTGCTGCGCCGCTCCGCGCCGAACGTCACCCTGTCCGTCGGCACCGCCGCCGTGGTCGCGGACCAGTTCACCCTGGGCAGCATCGCCTCCGTCATCATCTTCACCGACCTGATGTACGCGGCCGTGGTCTACGGCAAGCCCGCGATGGCCCGGCGGCTGCCGGTCAGCACCGGTCTGATCACCGTGGCCGTCACCATCGGGTCCCTGGTGTGGCTGCGCACCCCGCAGGCCCTGCTCATCGGCGTGATCACCGGCATCGTGAGCTTCGGCCCGGCCCTGACCGGCGCCACCCTGCGCAACCACCGGGAGGCCGCCGAGGCCGCCCGGCTGCGCGCCGAGCAGACGGCGCTGCTGGCCGAGATGGACCGTACGCAGGCGGTGGCCGCCGAGCGCGCCCGGATGGCGCGGGAGCTGCACGACATGGTGGCCAACCACCTGTCGGCGATCGCCATCCACTCCACCGCCGCGCTGTCCATCGACGCGCCCGCCACCAGCCGCGAGGCGCTCGGGGTGATCCGGGAGAACAGCGTGCAGGGGCTGGCGGAGATGCGCCGGCTGATCGGGCTGCTGCGCGCTGCCGGGGCGGAGCAGGAAGCCGTCGCGGTGCCCTCCCTGGACGGCCTGGACGCCCTGCTGGGGCAGGCCCGCGCCAATGGTTCGGCGAGCGGGCTGGACTTCGTCCTGGCGGACGAGAGGGCTCCGGGGCCGCCGCTGCCGGCGCCGGTGGAGCTGGCGGCGTACCGGATCGTGCAGGAGTCGCTGACCAACGCCCTCAAGCACGCGGTGCCGGGCACGGTCCGGGTCCGGGTGGGGCACGGCGGCGGGCAGCTGAGGGTGGCGGTGGACTCGCCGTACGGGCAGCGGCCGGGCCCGCGCGCCCCGGGTTCCGGGGCGGGGCTGATCGGCATGCGGGAGCGCACGGAGCTGCTGGGCGGGACGTTCGCGGCGGGCGCGTCGGGCGCAGTGTGGCAGGTGCGGGCGGCTCTGCCCGCCGAGGAGAGGGCGGTGCGGTCGTGACCTTCAGGGTCGTCGTGGCGGAGGACCAGCGGGCGGTGCGGGCCGGCCTGGTGCTGATCCTGCGCAGTGCGGGTGACATCGAGGTGGTGGGAGAGGCCGCCGACGGCGAGGAGGCGGTACGGCTCGCGGAGGAGCTGCGGCCGGATCTCGTCCTCATGGACGTGCAGATGCCGCGCCTGGACGGGGTGTCGGCGACCCGCCAGGTGGTGGAGCGGGGGCTCGCCGACGTGCTGGTGCTGACCACCTTCGACCTCGACGAGTACGTCTTCGGGGCGCTGCGGGCGGGGGCCGCGGGGTTCCTGCTGAAGGACGCGGAGGCCTCGGAGCTGATCGCGGCGGTGCGGACGGTCGGGCGCGGGGAGGGGTTGATCGCCCCGGCGGTGACCCGCCGTCTGATCGCCGAGTTCGCGGCTCCGAAGGCCGTACGCGCCGCCCCGGTGCGGCCAGAGGCGGCCGCGGCGGTGGAGTCGCTGACGCGGCGCGAGCGGGAGGTGCTGGGGGCACTGGGCGAGGGGCTGTCGAACGCGGAGATCGCCGTACGGCTGGAGATGGCGGAGGCCACGGTGAAGACCCACGTCAGCAGGTTGCTGGGGAAGCTGGAGCTGCGCAGCCGGGTGCAAGCGGCCGTACTGGCCCAGGAGTTGGGGATCCGGTCGGGCGGCGGAGGTGAGGTCTGGACCTCTTGACGCTTGGTCCAGACCTTTCTAGTCTCACGGCATCACTGTGGTGAGCGTGCCATGACAAAAGATCGCGCGAGGCGTGCTCACGGGCGGCGCAGGTCCCACCCCCATGTGCCAGGTCGGCCCCACGACCGGCACGGACCTACGGAGGAGCACCCTTGAGCACAGCACCCCCACGACGCAACCGTCTGTTCCGAAGGCTGGCCGCCACCGTGGCGGCCCTCGCCCTGCCCGTCGCCGGCCTCGTCGGCCTGGCCGGCCCGGCGCAGGCCGCCGCCTCGGCGACCGCGACCTTCACCAAGGTCTCCGACTGGGGTTCCGGCTTCGAGGGCAAGTGGACGGTGAAGAACACCGGCACCACCACCCTCAGCAGCTGGACCGTGGAGTGGGACTACCCGGCCGGCACCCGGGTCACCTCGGCCTGGGACGCCACCGTCACCGGCTCGGGCAACCACTGGACGGCCAAGAACGTCGGCTGGAACGGCACCCTCTCCCCCGGCGCCACCGTCAGCTTCGGCTTCAACGGAACCGGCTCCGGCGCCCCGGCCGGCTGCAAGGTCAACGGCGGATCCTGCGACGGCGGCACCACCCCCGCCGACAACCCGCCCTCGGCCCCCGGCACCCCCACCGCGACCGGCGTCACCGAGAACGCGCTGACCCTGTCCTGGGCGGCGGCCACCGACGACAAGGGCGTCAAGAACTACGACGTCTACCGCAACGGCAGCAGGCTCACCACCGTCACCGGCACGACCTTCGCCGACAGCGGCCTGACCAAGGGCACCGCGTACACCTACGCGGTCACCGCCCGCGACACCGCCGACCAGACCGGCCCCTCCTCCGGCGAGCTGTCGGTGACCACCCCGGGCGGCGCCACCGAGCCCCCGGACCCGGGCCCGGGCTCCAAGGTCAAGCTCGGCTACTTCACCGACTGGGGCGTCTACCAGCGCAACTACCACGTGAAGAACCTGGTGACCTCTGGCTCCGCGGCCAAGATCACCCACATCAACTACGCCTTCGGCAACGTGCAGAACGGCAAGTGCACCATCGGCGACGCCTACGCCGACTACGACAAGGCCTACACCGCCGACCAGAGCGTCGACGGGGTCGCCGACACCTGGGACCAGCCCCTGCGCGGCAACTTCAACCAGCTGCGCAAGCTGAAGGCCAAGTACCCCCACATCAAGATCCTCTACTCCTTCGGCGGCTGGACCTGGTCCGGCGGCTTCGGCCAGGCCGCGGCCAACCCCGCCGCCTTCGCCCAGTCCTGCCACGACCTGGTCGAGGACCCGCGCTGGGCGGACGTCTTCGACGGCATCGACATCGACTGGGAGTACCCGAACGCCTGCGGGCTGTCCTGCGACACCAGCGGGGCCGCCGCCTTCAAGAACCTGATGTCGGCCCTGCGCGCCAAGTTCGGCGGGTCCGCCCTGGTCACCGCGGCGATCTCGGCCGACGGCTCCAACGGCGGCAAGCTCGACCTCGCCGACTACGCGGGCGCCGCCCCGTACGTCGACTTCTACAACGTCATGACGTACGACTTCTTCGGCGCGTGGGACGCCAAGGGCCCGACCGCCCCGCACTCCCCGCTGACCTCCTACGCCGGCATCCCGATCGCCGGCTTCAACTCCGAGGCCGCCATCACCAAGCTCAAGGGCAAGGGCATCCCCGGATCCAAGCTCAACCTCGGCATCGGCTTCTACGGCCGCGGCTGGACCGGCGTCACCCAGGACGCCCCCGGCGGCACCGCCACCGGACCGGCCCCCGGCGCCTACGAGCAGGGCATCGAGGACTACAAGGTGCTCAAGAGCAGCTGCCCGGCCACCGGCACCGTCGCCGGCACGGCCTACGCCAGGTGCGGCAGCAACTGGTGGAGCTACGACACCCCCGCCACCATCGCCGGCAAGATGACCTGGCTGAAGAACCAGGGCCTCAGGGGCGCCTTCTTCTGGGAGTTCAGCGGCGACACCGCGAACGGCGAACTGGCCGACGCCATCCACACCGGGCTGCGGTGACCGCGCGCGACCGGTCACAGACCTCCCGGTGAACACGGAAGCCGGGGAGGCGGGTCCGTCCCCCGCCTCCCCGGCTTCTCCCGTGCGCGACGCCCGCGGTCAGGCCACGTTCACCCTCCCCCGGACTTCGTCCGGGGGAACCCCCGCCCAACGGGGTGAGGAATTTCAGGCGACATTCACCCTCCCCCAGACTTCGTCCGGGGGGACCCCCATCCAACGGGGTAAGGAATCTCAGGCGACATTCACCCGTTGGCCGGGCGGCGCGGCCTCCAGCCACGCCAGGAACCCGGTCAGCGCGTCCTCGCTCATCGCCAGCTCCAGGCGGGTCCCCCGGTGGGAACAGCCGAGCACGACGGCGTCGGACAGCAGGGCCAGCTCCTCCTCGCCCTCGGGCGCGCGGCGCGCGAGGACCTCGATGGAGGACCGCTCCAGCAGCCGGCGCGGCCGCGGGGAGTACGAGAACACCCGGAACCACTCGATCCGGTCACCGCTGTAGCGGGCGACCCCGTACACCCAGCCCTTGCCGGAGACGTCGGGCTCCTCGGCCACGCCCCAGCGCAGGCTGCAGTCGAAGGTCCCGCCGGACCGCTGGATGAGTCTGCGGCGCAGCCCGAACACGAAAAGGCCGATCACCACCAAGGCTACGACCAGGCCGCTCACAAGCAGAGCGAGGAGCATCTTCACCGACCTCCTCGCTCATCGAAGTACCGCACACGACCGTGCCCATCCCCGGACGGGTCCGAGGGCGGACCTACATCGCCTCAGCCGCGACCCGGTCCGGAAAATTCCGGACCCGACCGCGGCTGAGGTATCAAACTATTCGGTACGGGGCTCAGTGCCCCGCCACCGCGCGCAGCCGGACATCGGCGCGACGTTCGGCGGCCGCGTCGGCCTCCGACTTCGCGCGCTCCAGTGCCCGCTCCGCCCGCTGGACGTCGATCTCGTCCGCGAGCTCGGCGATCTCGGCCAGCAGGGACAGCTTGTTGTCCGCGAACGAGATGAATCCGCCGTGCACCGCGGCGACGACAGTGCCGCCCTCGCTGGTACGGATGGTCACCGGGCCCGATTCCAGCACACCGAGAAGCGGCTGGTGACCGGGCATGACGCCGATGTCGCCGGACGTGGTGCGGGCGACGACCAGGGTGGCCTCGCCGGACCATACATTGCGGTCCGCCGCGACCAGCTCGACGTGCAGCTCAGCAGCCAAGGTGGCTCCTCGGGTCACCACCCGGCGGGTCAGCCGGGTGTTGGGTCAAATTCTAATGGGCGTACGGAGAGGGACGGGACGCACCCGCCCCTCTCCGTCTAAAACGACGAACCGGGAGCGCTCCTCGCGGAGCGCGCCGGATCAGGAGACGCCCAGCTCCTTGGCGTTGGCCTTCAGGTCCTCGATGCCACCGCACATGAAGAACGCCTGCTCGGGGAAGTGGTCGTAGTCACCGTCGCAGATCGCGTTGAACGCGGTGATCGACTCGTCGAGCGGAACGTCCGAACCGTCCACACCGGTGAACTGCTTCGCCACGTGGGTGTTCTGCGACAGGAAGCGCTCGACGCGACGGGCACGGTGGACGACGAGCTTGTCCTCCTCGCCCAGCTCGTCGATACCGAGGATCGCGATGATGTCCTGGAGGTCCTTGTACTTCTGCAGGATCCCCTTGACGCGCATCGCGGCCGCGTAGTGGTCCGCCGCGATGTAGCGGGGGTCCAGGATGCGGGACGTGGAGTCCAGCGGGTCGACGGCCGGGTAGATGCCCTTCTCGGAGATCGGACGGGAGAGAACCGTCGTCGCGTCGAGGTGGGCGAAGGTGGTCGCCGGCGCCGGGTCGGTCAGGTCGTCCGCGGGGACGTAGATCGCCTGCATCGAGGTGATCGAGTGACCGCGGGTCGAGGTGATGCGCTCCTGGAGGAGACCCATCTCGTCGGCCAGGTTCGGCTGGTAGCCCACCGCGGAGGGCATGCGGCCGAGCAGGGTCGACACCTCGGAACCGGCCTGGGTGTACCGGAAGATGTTGTCGATGAAGAAGAGCACGTCCTGCTTCTGCACATCGCGGAAGTACTCCGCCATGGTCAGACCGGCCAGGGCGACGCGCAGACGGGTGCCCGGGGGCTCGTCCATCTGGCCGAAGACGAGCGCCGTCTTGTCGATGACGCCGGAGTCGCCCATCTCCTCGATGAGGTCGTTGCCCTCACGGGTACGCTCACCGACACCCGCGAACACCGACACACCGTCGTGGTTGTTGGCGACGCGGTAGATCATTTCCTGGATCAGAACGGTCTTGCCGACACCGGCACCACCGAACAGACCGATCTTTCCACCCTTGACGTACGGGGTGAGGAGGTCGATGACCTTGACGCCGGTCTCGAACATCTCGGTCTTCGACTCGAGCTCGTCGAAGCTCGGGGCCTTGCGGTGGATCGGCCAGCGCTCGGTCACCTCGGCGTTGGCCTCGGGGTAGTTGAGCACCTCACCCAGGGTGTTGAACACCTTGCCCTTGGTGAAGTCGCCGACGGGGACGGTGATGCCCTCGCCCGTGTCGGTCACCGGGGCCTGGCGGACCAGGCCGTCGGTGGGCTGCATCGAGATGGTGCGGACCATGCCGTCACCCAGGTGCTGGGCGACTTCCAGGGTCAGCGTCTTGAGCGCGCCGTCCTCGGCCGGGTCGGCGACCTGGACCTTCAGCGCGTTGTAGATGTCGGGCATCGCGTCGACGGGGAACTCCACGTCGACGACCGGGCCGATGACCCGGGCGACGCGGCCCGTGGCGGCGGCCGTCTCAACAGAGGTCGTCATTACTTGTCACTCCCCGCGGTCGCGTCGGCCATGGCGCTGGCGCCACCGACGATCTCGCTGATTTCCTGGGTGATTTCGGCCTGGCGGGCCGCGTTGGCAAGCCGGGAGAGGCTCTTGATGAGGTCCCCGGCGTTGTCGGTGGCCGACTTCATCGCGCGGCGGCGGGCGGCGTGCTCGGAAGCGGCCGACTGCAGCAGCGCGTTGTAGATCCGGCTCTCGACGTAGCGCGGCAGAAGGGCGTCGAGGACGTCCTCAGCCGACGGCTCGAACTCGAACAGCGGAAGGATCTCGCCCTTCGCACCGTCCTCCTCCGCAGCCTGGTCGAGGCTGAGCGGCAGCATCCGGCCGTCGACCGCGTTCTGCGTCATCATCGACACGAATTCCGTGTAGACGATGTGCAGCTCGTCGACGCCGCCCTCGGCCGTGTCCAGCTGGATGGCCTCGATCAGCGGCGCCGCGACGCGCTTGGCGTCGGCGTAGGCCGGGCTGTCGGTGAAGCCGGTCCACGAGTCCGTGACCTTGCGCTCACGGAAGCCGTAGTAGGCGACACCCTTGCGGCCGACGATGTAGCTGTCGACCTCCTTGCCCTCAGCGCGCAGCCGCTCGGTGAGCCGGTCGGCCTGCTTGATGGCGTTCGAGGAGTAGCCGCCGGCCAGACCGCGGTCGCTCGTGATGAGCACGATCGCGGCGCGGGTCGGCGCCTCGACCTCGGTGGTCAGGGCGTGCTTGGTGTTCGAACCGGTCGCCACCGCGGTCACCGCACGGGTGAGCTCGGTCGCGTACGGCATCGACGCCGCCACCTTGCGCTGCGCCTTCACGATGCGCGAGGCGGCGATCATCTCCATCGCCTTGGTGATCTTCTTGGTCGCCGTGATGGCACGGATGCGACGCTTGTAGACCCGGAGCTGCGCTCCCATGAGTCAGGTCCCTTCCGTCGTCACTTGGAGACGTTGACGGCCGGAACGTCCTCGCCCAGGAGCTTTCCGTCCGAGGTCTCGAACTGGCGCTTGAAGGCGGCGATCGCGTCGGCGATCGAGCCCAGCGTGTCGTCCGACATCTTGCCGCCGTCGGCGATGGAGGTGAGGAGGTCCTTGCGCTCGCGGCGCAGGTGCTCCAGCAGCTCCGACTCGAAGCGGCGGATGTCCTCGACCGGGACGTCGTCCATCTTGCCGGTGGTGCCGGCCCAGACGGAGACGACCTGCTCCTCGACGGGCATCGGCTGGTACTGGCCCTGCTTGAGCAGCTCGACCATGCGCTTGCCGCGCTCCAGCGAAGCCTTCGACGCGGCGTCCAGGTCGGAACCGAAGGCGGCGAACGCCTCCAGCTCGCGGTACTGGGCGAGGTCCACGCGCAGACGGCCGGAAACCTGCTTCATGGCCTTGTGCTGGGCGGAGCCACCGACGCGGGAGACCGAGATACCGACGTTCAGCGCCGGGCGCTGGCCCGCGTTGAACAGGTCGGACTCCAGGAAGCACTGGCCGTCGGTGATCGAGATGACGTTGGTCGGGATGAACGCCGAGACGTCGTTGGCCTTGGTCTCGACGATCGGCAGACCGGTCATCGAGCCGGCACCCATGTCGTCGGAGAGCTTCGCGCAGCGCTCCAGCAGGCGGGAGTGCAGGTAGAAGACGTCACCCGGGTAGGCCTCGCGGCCCGGCGGGCGGCGCAGCAGCAGCGACACGGCGCGGTAGGCGTCGGCCTGCTTCGACAGGTCGTCGAAGATGATCAGGACGTGCTTGCCGGCGTACATCCAGTGCTGGCCGATGGCGGAACCGGTGTACGGCGCCAGGTACTTGAAGCCGGCCGGGTCGGACGCCGGGGCGGCGACGATCGTCGTGTACTCGAGCGCGCCGGCCTCTTCCAGGGCGCCGCGAACGGACGCGATGGTCGAGCCCTTCTGGCCGATGGCGACGTAGATGCAGCGGACCTGCTTGTTCACGTCGCCCGAGCGCCAGTTGTCGCGCTGGTTGATGATCGTGTCGACGGCCAGAGCGGTCTTGCCGGTCTGACGGTCACCGATGATCAGCTGACGCTGGCCGCGGCCGATCGGCACCATCGCGTCGACGGCCTTGTAGCCGGTCTGCATGGGCTCGTGCACCGACTTGCGGACCATGACGCCCGGGGCCTGCAGCTCGAGGGCGCGGCGGCCTTCGGTCGCGATCTCGCCGAGGCCGTCGATCGGGTTGCCGAGCGGGTCGACAACGCGGCCGAGGTAGCCCTCGCCGACGCCTACGGAGAGGACCTCACCGGTGCGCTGCACCGGCTGACCCTCCTCGATACCGCTGAACTCGCCGAGGACGATCGCACCGATCTCGCGCTCCTCGAGGTTGAGGGCGAGACCGAGGGTGCCGTCCTCGAACTTCAGCAGCTCGTTCGCCATGGCGGAGGGCAGACCCTCCACCTTCGCGATGCCGTCGCCGGCAACGCTGACCGTTCCGACCTCCTCGCGCGAGGCCGCGTCCGGCTGGTACGACTGGACAAAGGTCTCCAGTGCGTCCCGGATCTCCTCCGGCCGGATCGTGAGCTCCGCCATCTGGGTTCCCTGCTCTCCTTGTTGGGCCTGAAGCTTCTTAGGGGTCTGGGGGTGACCCCCAGGAATCTTCTGCAAGTTCTGCACGGCCCAACCGGGCCGCTAGGAATGCTTTGTATCTGTTGGTGGCGGCTGGTCAGCCGGCCATGCGGCGCGACGCCTCGGCGAGGCGGTCCGCGATGGTGCCGTCGATGACCTCGTCGCCGACCCGCACCGAGATCCCGCCGAGGACCGCGGGGTCCACGTCGAGGTTCAGGTGCATCTGGCGGCCGTACAGCTTGGCCAGCACCGCGCCGAGACGCTGCTTCTGCACGTCGCTGAGCGGGACCGCGCTGGTCACGGTGGCGACCATGCGGTCACGGCGCTCGGCGGCGAGCTTGGAGAGGGACTCGAGTCCCGCCTCCAGGCTACGTCCACGCGGGTGCGTGACGAGACGGATCACCAGGCGCTCGGTGACGGCGTTCACCTTGCCGCCGAGCAGGCTGCGCAGCAGCTCGCTCTTGGCGGTGGCGGTGGCGGCCCGGTCGGTCAGCGCGGAACGCAGCCCGGTGCTCGAGGCGACGATCCGGCCGAAGCGGAACACCTCGTCCTCGACGTTGTCGAGCGCGTCACCCTGCTGGGCCGCCGTGAGGTCGGCGGTGGCCGCCAGCACCTCCAGCGCGTCCACCAGGTCGCGGGACTGCGACCAGCGGGAGCGCACCATGCCGGACACCAGGTCGAGGGTCTCCCCGCCCACCTGGCCGGACAGCAGCCGGCCGACCAGCTCGGCCTTGGCCTCGCCGGACTGCGCCGGGTCCGTGATGACCCGACGCAGCGAGACCTCACGGTCGAGCAGCGCGGTGACGGCTGCCAGCTCACCGGCGAGCTTCGCCGCGTCGACGGACGTGTTGTCCGTCAGCGCGTCGAGACGCTCGCGCGCGGAGGCCAGCGCCTCGCGGCTCGCTCCGTTCATCGGGCCGCCTCGGCCTTCTCCTCAAGCTCGCTGAGGAAGCGGTCGATCGTGCGGCTCTGACGGGCGACGTCCTCGAGGGACTCGCCGACGAGCTTGCCGGCCAGGTCGGTGGCGAGCTTGCCCACGTCCTGACGCAGCGCCTGAGCGGCGGCCTTGCGGTCTGCCGCGATCTGGGCGTGACCGGCAGCGATGATCTCCTCACGCTGCCGCTGGCCCTCTGCGCGCAGTTCTTCCTTGAGCGCAGTGCCCTGCTCCAGCGCGTCCTGGCGCAGGCGCGCGGCCTCGTGCCGGGCCTCGGCGAGCTGGGCCTTGTACTGCTCCAGCACGCTCTGAGCCTCGGTCTGAGCGGCCTCAGCCTTCTCGATACCGCCCTCGATCTGCTCGCGACGCTCGTCCAGAACCTTGTTGATGTTCGGGAGGAGCTTCTTCGCGAGGAAACCGAAGACGATGACGAAGGCGATCAGACCGATGACGAGCTCGGGGATCGGCGGAACGAGAGGGTTTTCCATCTCCTCGGCCGCCAGAACCATGAGGTTCACATCAGTGCCTTTCGTCTAATCGGACTAGTGGGAGCTGTTCGTCAGCTGTAGACGAACGGCATGACCAGACCGATGAGGGCGAGCGCCTCACAGAAGGCGAAGCCGAGGATCTGGTTGGCGCGGATCAGACCGGCGGCCTCGGGCTGGCGGGCGAGGGCCTGGGTGCCGTTACCGAAGATGATGCCGACGCCGACGCCGGGACCGATGGCCGCGAGACCGTAACCGACGGAGCTGAGCGAACCGGTGACGCCTTCGGTGGCGGCGAGGATCTGGGACATGCCAGTTCTTCCTTCTCTTTCACGGATCCGGTGGGGGTTGGCCACCGGACGACAAGGGGGCTTGGGGGTGGGCCTGGCTCAGTGGTGCTCGGCGAGCGCGCCCTGGATGAAGCTGCAGGCCAGGAGGACGAAGACGTACGCCTGGACGGCCTGGATGAAGAGCTCGAAGGCGGTCATCACGATCACCATCACGAACGACACACCGGCGTAGGCGATGCCGATGCCGTTCAGCAGGTACCAGCTGGCGATCGTGAAGAGCAGCAGCAGGGTGTGACCGGCGAACATGTTCGCGAAGAGTCGGACCGCGTGGGTGAACGGGCGCACCAGGACGTTCGAGAAGAACTCGATGACCATGACCAGCGGAAGGACCCCGCCGAGCGACTTGTCGTAGCCGGTCAGGTTCTTCAGACCGCCGACGAAGCCGTGGCGCTTGAACGTCACCGACATCCAGATGAAGTACACGATCACCGCGAGGACTGCCGGGTACGCGATGATCGAGGTCACCGGGAACTGCGCCAGCGGAACGATCGACCAGACGTTCAGGATCCAGACGAAGAAGAACAGCGAGACCATGAAGGGGACGTACTTCTCGCCCTCCTTCTTGCCCAGCGTCTCGTAGACGATGCCGCGGCGCACGAAGTCGTAGCCGGCCTCGCCCACCATCTGGAGCTTGCCGGGGACGATCTTCGCCTTGCCGAAGGCGGCCCAGAAGAAGGCCACGATGATGATCGAGCCCAGGAGGGCCAGCAGCATCGGCTTGTTGAAGTAGGCATTGCTGCCGGCTTCGCCCCACAGCGGCTCGAAGAGGAACGAGTGCAGGCCCGGGCCGGGGAAGCCACATCCGCTGAAGATGTGACAGTCGGTCTCGAAGGCGAGGACCTGCGTCGGGTCAGCACTCACCGCGGGCTCCTTCAGCGTGGCGCATAGGTACGGCAACCTCGTTGTGTCGGCGCGGCGCGAAGCCGCGGTTCGGCACTGGACTGGTGTAACGGATGTGGGGGCGGCAGTCAGGCATCGAGCCTCGCGATGGAACAGGCGTCAGCTCAGATGCCCGCGCCCGCAGTGCCGCAGTTTGAACCGGACGATAGCAGCATCTCGAACGCACACTTATCCCGGCCCTACCCCTCACGACTTCGGCCCCGGGTTTTCGGGCTTTCGACCCTTGGTCGAGTCCGGCTCGACGTAGAGGATCTTCGCCTTCATGTGAGCACGCGTCTGTGCGCCGATCCACACCAGGGTGGCGACGACGAGCGTGATGGCGAACGCCCGGGGGTGGAACAGCGTCGTGTTCTTGAACACGGCGAGAAAGACGAAGAGCAGCAGGATCTGCGCGGCGTAGAGCATGAGGCCCATGGCCTGGAACAGATGCGGCAGGGATTTCGCCGTGCGCTGCAGGGCGATGAATCCGAGGCCCATGAACAGGATCACGACCGCGGTGGCGACGACGGATCCGACGGCACCCTTGCCACCGACGACCAGACCGCTGACGACGGCCGCGATGGCGCCGGCAACAGCGGTGGGTACGGCGGTTTGCAGCAGGGATCGGACGTCATCTGACCGCATGGCGGTTTGCTCCGCGTGGTGGTGGGGGCACGGACTCGTACGGGAACTCGTACGGGGACGAGCGTAAGCCCGGTCCGAGAGAGAGCCTCGGGCCAATGGACCGTCGCACTACGGTCCTTCGGCTCTGTCGCCGGGTTTAGTGAACGGTATCACAAACTATTTGATGAGAGCTTTACCTGTCCGGTGTGCTGACTGTCACACATGAGGGCTAACGCGCCCGTGTGTGCAGGACAAGCCCTCTCATTGTCTGGTAAAGGGCGCTGATGTCGGAATTGCGCTCGGGCCGTCAGCGGGACGATCCGGCCTTACGCCGGTCGGGGAGGCGCGAACGGGGGCCTACCGCGGTCGCGCCGTTGACGCCGGACACCCCGGCGGCCACGGGCCGCGCCGGCTCCGGCTCCGTACCGGCGTCCTCCCGCACGGCCGCCTCGGCCGCCCGCTCGGCGTGCCGGTAGCGCGGCGGGACCAGTCCCTCGGCCCAGCGCGGCGCCCGCGGGGTGAAGCGGGGTACGAGGAGCAGGACGAGGCCCAGCGCGCTCAGCGCGGCGATGGCGAGCACGATCCACATCGAGGCCGAATGCACCGAATAGGCCACCGTGCCGAATGCGATCAGGCCTGACCAGAAATACATGATGAGTACGGCGCGACTGTGGGAATGCCCGAGTTCCAGGAGCCGGTGGTGCAGGTGGCCGCGGTCCGCGGCGAAGGGCGACTGGCCGTTCCAGGTGCGCCGCACGATCGCCAGGACCAGGTCGGCCATGGGAATGGCGATGATGGTCAGCGGCAGCAGCAGCGGAATGAAGACCGGCAGCATCGCGTGGGTCGCGTTGCGCTCGCCGCCGACGAAAAGGGCCATCGTGTCGGGGTCGACCTGACCCGTGATCGAGATGGCCGACGCGGCGAGCACCAGGCCGATCAGCATGGAGCCGGAATCCCCCATGAAGATCCGGGCGGGGTGCATGTTGTGCGGCAGGAAGCCCAGGCACATGCCCATCAGGATCGCCGCGAAGAGGGTGGCCGGGGCCGCCGGCTCGATGCCGTAGCCGAACCAGATCCGGTAGGCGTAGAGGAAGAACGCGCCGGTGGCGATGCAGACCATGCCCGCCGCCAGGCCGTCGAGGCCGTCGACGAAGTTCACCGCGTTGATGGTGATCACCACGAGTGCGACGGTGAGCAGCGTGCCCTGCCACTGGGTGAGCGCCACCGTCCCGATGCCGGGAACCGGAATCCACAGGATGGTCAGGCCCTGCATCACCATCACGCCCGCGGCGATCATCTGGGCGCCCAGCTTGATCAGTGCGTCGAGCTCGAACTTGTCGTCGAGGACGCCGACCAGCCAGATCAGGGCCGCCCCCGACAGCAGGGCGCGCGGCTCGTTCGACCGCTCGAAGACGCCGTTGAGGTTCTGCAGGTGGTCGGCGATCAGCAGCCCCGCGCACATGCCGCCGAACATCGCGATGCCGCCGAGCCGCGGAGTCGGCTCGCGGTGCACGTCGCGCGCACGGATCTCCGGCATCGCGCCGGCCGCGATCGCGAACTTCCGCACGGGCCCGGTCAGCAGGTAGGTCACCGCGACCGTGACGCAAAGCGTCAGCAGATATTCACGCACGGGCTGCCCCAGATGTATCGCCGGCCATCTCAGCCCCACACATTAGCCGCGATGTCACCGTGGACGAGGACGCACGGAGGCCCCGTTCCGGTTGCACTACGCCATGCTCGTCCCGGTTAGGCCCCGTACGGGGGAAATCCACTGGTCAGGTCGGCCACGTCCGTACGCGTACCCGCCGCCTCCCCGCGCAGCGCGGCGGCGAACAGGTCCGCGATCACGGCCATCTCCCGCTCCCCCATCCCCTGCGTGGTCACCGCCGCGGTGCCCAGGCGGATCCCGCGCTGGTCCCCGTACGGCAGCGCGCAGGTGTCGAGGACGATGCCCGCGGCGGCGAGCCGGCCGCGCGCCGTCGGGCCGTCGACGCCCAGCGGGGCGGGGTCGGCGCTGATGAGGTGGGTGTCGGTGCCGCCGGTCGTCACGGCGAACCCGCGCTGTTCCAGGGCGGCGGCCAGGGCGCGGGCGTTGGCGACGACCCGGTGGGCGTACCGGGCGAAGTCCGGGCCGGCCGCCTCCCCGAAGGCCACCGCCTTCGCGGCGATGGTGTGCATCTGGGCGCCGCCCTGGGTGAAGGGGAACACCGCCCGGTCGACCCGCTCCGCGAACTCGGCGCCGCACAGCAGCATGCCGCCGCGCGGGCCGCGCAGCACCTTGTGCGTGGTCGCGCAGACCACGTCCGCGTAGGGCACCGGGCTGGGCGCCGCCCCGCCCGCGACGAGGCCGATCGGATGCGCGGCGTCCGCGATGAGGCAGGCTCCGACCTCGTCGGCGATCTCGCGGAACGCCGAGTACTCCAGGTGGCGCGGGTAGGAGATCGACCCGCACACGATGGCCTTGGGGCGGTGCGTACGGGCGAGCTGCTGCACCTGCTCGTAGTCGACGAGCCCGCTCTCGGCGTCGACCCCGTAGCCGACGAAGTCGAACCAGCGGCCGGAGAAGTTGGCCGGTGAGCCGTGGGTGAGGTGTCCGCCGTGCGTCAGTCCCATAGCCAGGACGGTGTCCCCGGGCCGCAGCAGGGCCGCGTAGGCGGCCAGGACGGCGGAGGAACCGGAATGGGGCTGCACGTTGGCGTGCTCGACGCCGAAGAGCGCCTTGGCCCGCTCCACGGCGGTCCGCTCGGCGAGGTCCGCGTACTCGCACCCGCCGTGGTAGCGGGCGCCGGGGTACCCCTCGGCGTACTTGTTGGAGAGCACGGAGCCCAGGGCCGCGCGCACGGCGGGCGAGCTGAAGTTCTCGGCGGCGCTCATCTGCAAGGTGGCCGCCTGCCGCTGCCGCTCCCCTTCGAGGATGTCGGCCATCCGCGGGTCCTGCTGCCGCAGCAGCTCCGCCGCCCGCTCGGTGGTGACAGTCATGGCACGACTCCCGCGCAGTGGGTGTACCGGTACAGCCACTGTAGGCCGCGGGCGCCCGACACGCCCGGTACCCGGCCCCGGAACCGGGCAGCGCGCCCGCACCGCGCGGTGCGCGGGGGCGTCGAAGAGGGGTCAGCGGGGGGCGGTGACGCCCGTCAGGGCCGTGACCACCGGGTCGAGCGCCTGGTTGATCTCGTCGCCGACCGACCGGAAGAAGGTGATCGGCGCCCCGTACGGGTCGTACACCTCGTCGGCGTCGGCGGACGGCGCCAGCAGCCATCCCCGCAGCGCCGCCGCGGCCCGTACCAGCGCCCGCGCCCGCTCCGCCATGCCGTCGTCCAGCGGCGGCAGCGTGGCCGGGTCTATGGCCCGTACGAGCCGGGTGAACTCCTTCAGCGTGAAGGTGCGCAGCCCCGCCGAGTGGCCCATGGAGATGACCTGCGCCCGGTGGTCCCGCGTGGCGGTGAGCACCAGGTCCGCGCGTATGACGTGCTCGTCCAGCAGCTCCCGCCCGGTGAACCCGGACGCGTCGGCCCCGAAGTCGGCGAGGACGGCTGCCGCGTTGGCCTCCATCGGGGCGCCCTCGTGGCCCCAGGTGCCGGCGCTCTCCACGATCAGTTCCGCGGCCGGGAGGCCCAGGGCGCCCAGGCGGTCGGACAGCGCGTGCCGCGTCAGCCGCTCGGTGATGGGCGAGCGGCACACATTGCCGGTGCTGACGTGGAGTATGCGGAACGACTGACTCGCTATGCCACGCCCCTCAGGGCTCACGGAGCCACCTCGAGGTCGGGTACGACCTCCCGCAGCTGTTCGGCGGTCAGGGCCCCCGCGCGCAGCAGGACGGGAACCTTCCCGGTGACGTCGACGATCGACGACGGCTCGGTGCTCGGCGTCGGACCGCCGTCCAGGTACACGGAGACGGAGTCGCCCAGCATCTCCCGCGCCGCGTCGCAGTCCGCCGGCGCCGGGTGCCCCGACAGGTTCGCGGAGGAGACGGCCATCGGGCCGACCTCGGTCAGCAGCTCGATCGCGACCGGGTGCAGGGGCATCCGTACGGCGACCGTCCCCCGGGTCTCCCCCAGGTCCCACGCCAGCGACGGCTGGTGCTTGGCGACGAGCGTGAGGCCGCCCGGCCAGAAGGCGTCGACGAGCTCCCACGCCTGCTCCGAGAAGTCCGTGACCAGGCCGTGCAGCGTGTTCGGGGAGCCGATGAGGACGGGCGTGGGCATGTTGCGGCCGCGCCCCTTGGCGGCGAGCAGGTCGCCCACGGCCTCCGGGCTGAAGGCGTCCGCGCCGATCCCGTACAGGGTGTCGGTGGGCAGCACGACGAGCTCTCCGCGGCGCACGGCGGATGCCGCTTCGCGCAGACCCGTCTTACGGTCCGTCGCGTCGTTGCAGTCGTATCGCCGGGCCATCAGCGGATCTCCTCGTGCAGCGGGGTGGTGGCGGTCGGGGCGCTCGCGCGGCTCACGGCATGGCCTTGCGGGCGGTCGCGAAGCGCGGACGGTTGTTCAGGTCGGGGTGGTCGGCCGCGTCGGCCCAGCCCCGCTCGTCGGCGAAGATCCACGGCACCTGGCCGCCCTGGGTGTCGGCGTGCTCGATGACGACGATGCCGCCGGGCCGCAGCAGCCGGTGGGCGGTGCGCTCGATGCCGCGGATGGTGTCGAGGCCGTCCTCCCCGGAGAACAGCGCCATCTCGGGGTCGTGGTCGCGGGCCTCGGGGGCCACGTACTCCCACTCGGTGAGCGGGATGTAGGGCGGGTTGGAGATGACCAGGTCGACCTGTCCGTCCAGCTCGGGCAGCGCGCTGAGCGCGTCGCCCTGGTGGACGGTGACCCGGGAGCCCTCGGCGTTCTTACGGGTCCACCGCAGCGCGTCCTCGGACAGCTCCACGGCGTGCACGCGCGAGCGCGGCACCTCCTGCGCCATGGCCAGGGCGATGGCGCCGGACCCGGTGCACAGGTCCACGATCAGCGGCTCGACCACGTCCATGGCCCGGACGGCGTGTATGGCCCAGTCCACGACCGACTCGGTCTCGGGCCGGGGCACGAACACCCCGGGGCCGACCTGGAGCTCCAGGTACCGGAAGAAGGCCCGGCCGGTGATGTGCTGGAGCGGCTCGCGCGCCTCGCGGCGGGCGACGGCCTCCCAGTAGCGGGCGTCGAAGTCCGCGTCCTTGACGTGGTGCAGTTCCCCCCGCTTGACGCCGTGCACGAAGGCCGCGAGCTCCTCCGCGTCGAAACGCGGTGAGGGCACGCCGGCGGCGGCCAGCCGCTGGGTGGCCTGGGCCACCTCGGCAAGCAGCAAGTTCACGCTGGTCCTCCGGGCTGCTGTCGTACGGGGGAATGCGAAGGTCAGTGCGCGGCCGCGAGCTTCGCCGCGGAGTCGGTGTCGACGCAGGCCTGGATGACCGCGTCGAGCTCGCCGTCGAGCACCTGGTCCAAGTTGTACGCCTTGAAACCGGTCCGGTGGTCCGAGATCCGGTTTTCCGGGTAGTTGTACGTACGGATCTTCTCGGAGCGGTCCACGGAGCGCACCTGGCTGCGGCGCACGTCGGAGGCCTCCTGCTCGGCGGCTTCCTGGGCGGCGGCCAGCAGGCGCGAGCGCAGGATGCGCATGGCCTGCTCCTTGTTCTGGAGCTGGCTCTTCTCGTTCTGGCAGGAGGCGACCACACCGGTCGGCAGGTGCGTGATGCGCACGGCCGAGTCGGTGGTGTTGACGGACTGGCCGCCGGGGCCCGAGGAGCGGTACACGTCGATGCGGAGGTCGTTCATGTTGATCTCGACCTCGACCTCCTCGGCCTCCGGGGTCACGAGCACGCCGGCGGCGGAGGTGTGGATGCGGCCCTGGGACTCGGTGGCCGGCACGCGCTGGACGCGGTGCACGCCGCCCTCGTACTTCAGGCGGGCCCACACGCCCTGGCCGGGCTCGGTGGCGCCGTTGCCGCCCTTGGTGCGGACGGAGACCTGGACGTCCTTGTAGCCGCCGAGCTCGGACTCGGTGGAGTCGATGATCTCGGTCTTCCAGCCCACGCGCTCGGCGTAGCGCAGGTACATGCGCAGCAGGTCACCGGCGAACAGGGCGGACTCGTCGCCGCCGGCGCCCGCCTTGATCTCCAGGAGCACGTCCTTGTCGTCGCTGGGGTCGCGCGGGACGAGCAGCAGGCGGAGCTTCTCGGTGAGCTCTTCGCGCTGGGCGCTCATCTCCTTGACCTCGGCGGCGAAGTCGGGGTCGTCGGCCGCCAGCTCCTTGGCCGTCTCGATGTCCTCGGCCGACTGCTTCCACGCACGGAAGGTCGCGACGATCGGGGTCAGCTCCGCGTAGCGCTTGTTCAGCTTGCGGGCGTTGGCCTGATCGGAGTGGACCGAAGGGTCGGCGAGCTTCTTCTCGAGGTCGGCGTGTTCGCCGACCAGATCCTCGACCGCTTCGAACATCGGGTGCTCCTGTGGTGAAAGTCAAAAATGGGCTGGGCTGGCGACACGACGACAAAGGCGCCGGTCCGGCCGCCCCCGCGTGGTCAGGGGGCGGCCGGTGACCGGCGCCTGGGTCGCGCTACTTCTTGGCCGCACCCTTGCCGAAGCGGGCCTCGAAGCGGGCCACGCGGCCACCGGTGTCGAGGATCTTCTGCTTGCCCGTGTAGAACGGGTGGCACTCGGAGCAGACCTCGGCACGGATGGTGCCCTCGGTCAGGGTGCTGCGGGTGGTGAACGACGCGCCACAGGTGCAGCTGACCTGGGTCTCGACGTACTCGGGGTGAACATCGCGCTTCAAGGTGTCTCCTAGTTTCGGGAGGGCGCCGGGTCGCAGGGGCCGAATTGCGCACTGCGTGAACCGGGGCCGACAGACCAGTCTGCCAGGACCGGGCCGCCTGTCAAAATTCCGGGAACGCTCCCCTCAACGGAGGGGGGCGCCCGTCTATTCCTGCGGGGTCCCGCCCGGCCCGGGCGGCCGGGTCACTGGACGATGGAGCCCGCGCTGCTCTTGTCACCGGCCGACTTCTCGGTGGCCTCGGCCGGGATCGGCCGGTCGGCCAGCAGGGAGTCCCAGACCAGCTTCGACCCGTTGGCCAGCGGGACCACCCGGTCCTTGTCCTCCGGGTCCGGCCCCACGGGCAGGGTGATCATGTGCATGTTCTCGGCGCTGATCCCCTGGAGGCCCTGGGCGAAGCCCATCAGGGACTTCACGTCGCCGAGCGCCTTGTCGGTGGTGATCGCCTTGGTGGCCGAGTCGGCGAGGCCGAACAGCTTCTTCGGGTTGTCGAACACCCCGATCCCCTTGACCTGCTTGATCAGCGCCTTGATGAAGGCCTGCTGGAGCTGGATCCGGCCCAGGTCGCCGCCGTCGCCGACGCTCTTGCGGGTGCGGACGAGGCCCAGGGACTGCTCGCCGTTCAGCTTGTGCGGGCCGGCCGGCAGGTCCAGGTGGCTGCCGTCGTCCTTGATCGGCTTGGTGGTCGTGAGCTGGACCCCGCCGAGGTTGTCGACGATCTTCTTGAAGCCGGTGAAGTCGACCTCGATGTAGTGGTCCATGCGGATCCCCGCCAGCTGCTCCACGGTCTTGACCGCGCAGGCGGGGCCGCCGACCGTGAAGGCCTCGTTGAACTGCGCCTTCCGCCGGCCGGGGTCGGTCTTGCCCTTGCCGGTGGCGCAGGCGGGCCGCGGGACCATCGCGTCGCGCGGGATCGAGACGATGGCAGCCTTCTGGTGGCCCTCGTAGAGGTGCACGATCATCGCGGTGTCGGAGCGGGCCGAGCCGCCGTCGTCCTGGCCGTACTCGCTGTTGGCGCCGTCGCGGGAGTCGGAGCCGAGGACGAGGATGTCCATGGAGCCGTTGTCGACGTCGGCCGGGCGGTCCTTGCCGAGGGCCTGGTCGATGTCGACGCTGTGCAGGTTGCCGTTGAGCTTGAAGTAGAACCAGCCGAGGCCGCCTCCGCCCAGCAGGACCACGCCGGCGGCGGTCCACGCGGCAAGGGTGAGGGCCTTGCGGCGCTGGCGGGGTTTCCGTCGGCGCCTGCCCGCGGCACGTCGGCCGCGGCCCCTGCTGTCCTCGCTCATGCTCTCCTCAGTCCTGGCTCCGTTGCCCGTCTTCCCTCACTCAGACGGACGAGCGCGTTCCAGGGTTCCACGCCCCCCGGTGCCGCTCGTACGCCGGGGGTGGACCGGCCCGGGTGGCGTGGAAGCGGTGCGACCCCTGGTGGGCCTGGGGTTCGAGAGCCGGAACCGGAGCCGCGTAGGGAGGGGTGCGGGTGGCGGGAGTGTGGCGAAGGTCGCACCACACGGCCGCACAACGAAGCCGCCCCCGCCGCGGATGCGGCGGGGGCGGCTGCGTCAGGCGACCCGGTCAGTCGTCGTTCTTGCCGGCCGGGGTCGTCTTGGCGATCTGCATCAGGAACTCGGCGTTCGACTTCGTCTGCTTCATCTTGTCGAGCAGCAGCTCGATCGCCTGCTGCGAGTCGAGCGCGTGCAGCACCCGGCGCAGCTTCCAGACGATGGCGAGCTCCTCGCTGTTGAGGAGGATCTCCTCCTTGCGGGTGCCCGACGGGTCGACGTCGACGGCCGGGAAGATGCGCTTGTCGGCGAGCTTGCGGTCGAGCTTGAGCTCCATGTTGCCGGTGCCCTTGAACTCCTCGAAGATCACCTCGTCCATGCGCGAGCCGGTGTCGACCAGCGCGGTGGCCAGGATGGTCAGCGATCCGCCGTCCTCGATGTTGCGCGCGGCACCGAAGAAGCGCTTCGGCGGGTACAGCGCGGTCGAGTCGACACCACCGGACAGGATGCGGCCGGAGGCGGGGGCGGCGAGGTTGTACGCGCGTCCCAGACGGGTAATGGAGTCCAGCAGGACGACCACGTCGTGACCCAGCTCGACGAGGCGCTTGGCGCGCTCGATGGCCAGCTCGGCGACGGTGGTGTGGTCCTCGGCCGGGCGGTCGAAGGTCGAGGAGATGACCTCGCCCTTGACCGACCGCTGCATGTCGGTGACCTCTTCCGGACGCTCGTCGACCAGGACGACCATCAGGTGGCACTCGGGGTTGTTGGTGGTGATCGCGTTGGCGATCGCCTGCATGATCATGGTCTTGCCGGTCTTCGGCGGGGCCACGATCAGGCCTCGCTGACCCTTTCCGATCGGCGACACGAGGTCGATGATGCGGGTGGTCAGCACGCCCGGGTCGGTCTCCAGACGGAGCCGGTCCTGCGGGTAGAGCGGGGTCAGCTTCTGGAACTCCGGGCGGCCGCGGCCGGATTCGGGCGCCATGCCGTTGACGGAGTCCAGGCGCACGAGCGCGTTGAACTTCTCGCGGCGCTCGCCGTCCTTGGGCTGGCGGACCGCACCGGTGGTGTGGTCGCCCTTGCGCAGGCCGGCCTTGCGGACCTGGGCGAGGGAGACGTACACGTCGTTCGGGCCGGGCAGGTAGCCGGAGGTCCGGATGAACGCGTAGTTGTCGAGGATGTCGAGGATGCCCGCGACGGGGATCAGCACGTCGTCGTCGGCGACCTGCGGCTCGTTCGGCGCGAACTCGTCACGGCCGCGACGGCCGCGGCGGTCGCGGTAGCGGCCGCGACGGCCGCGACGGCCGTCCTCGCCGTCGAAGTCGTCCTGCGGGCCGTTGTCCTGACGATCCTGACGGCCCTGGCCACGGCCGCCCTGCTGCTGGCGGTCGGCGCGGTCCTGGCGGTCGGCGCGGTCCTGGCGGCCGCCGCCCTGCTGCTGACCCTGGCCGCCCTGGCCGCCCTGCTGCTGGCCCTGCTCATCGGCCTTGGCGCCGCGGTCGCGACGGCCCTGCTGACGGTCACCGCGCTCGCCGCGCTCGCCGCGGTCACGGCGGTCGCGGCGGGTACGGCCCTCGGCCTCCTGCACCTGGCCCTGGGGCTGTGCGGAGACGGCGGTGGCGGCCTCGGCCTTGGCCTCGGGCTGCGCGGCCGGGGCGGTCTCGGTCTTCTGCTCGACCTGCACGGCGGCGGTGGCCGAGGACTCGGGGCTGCCGGTGGGGGCGGTGGCCCGGCGGCGGCGGCGCTCGCCGATCGGGGCGTCATCGCTGGCCGGCTGGCCCGGGATCTCGATCTGCGCCTGCACGGCGGGCTTCTCCGCGGGCGCCGCGGCGGCGGCCTCACCCGTGCGGGCCTTGCTGGTGGCGCGGCGCTTCGGCTTGGCCTCGGCGGCGTCGGCGGCGGGGGCCGCGGCGGCGGCCTTGGGGGCGCTGCCGCCCTGCGCCTCCTTGATGACCTCGATCAGCTGGCTCTTGCGCATCCGCGCGGTGCCCCTGATTCCGAGGCCCGACGCGACCTGCTGCAGCTCGGCCAGGACCATGCCCTCGAGGCCGGTACCGGAGCGGCGGCGCTTGGGGGCGGCGCCCGCGGCGGGGGCACTGGTGTCGACGTTGGTGTCGGCAGCGCCCATCAGATCGGTGGTGTCGCTCACGAAGGGTCCTTCCCTGGAGCGGACGTCGGCCTGTCTGGCTCGGCGACCGGTTGTGCTGTCCGACAACGGCCCTAGGTGTGGACCGTGCCGGGGCGGTGGTCCGCCGGTAGAGATACGGCGGAGAGAAACGTGCATGGTTCCGGCGAGAAGCCCCCGAGCTGGAAGCGTGGGAATGTCACGCCGATTCCGGAGCGTGCCCGAAACTGCTGCCAGTGATCAAAGCAGTCGGGGAGGCTCCCGGAAGAAATGTGGTCCCGAATGGGGACACTGAGCACCGAGCCATGGCGGCTTCGGATGCGCACTTGAGATTAACACTACCGGATCCAACAGACATTCCCCCTCTCAATCACCGGCAATCGCCCCGCCCGGGGCGGACGGCCTGCCCGGCCGCCCGTCCCGGAGGGGCCGTGTCGCTAGGACACGGGCTGACCGCCCTGGGCGCCCAGCGGAAGGACGCTCGCGCCCGCGGCGTCGAGGGCGAGCCGGTTGGCCGCCCATCCCTCGCCCGCGAGCTGCGCGACCTTGTCGGCCGCGCCGTTGTCGACCAGCGCGAGGACCGTGGGGCCCGCGCCGGAGATGACCGCGGGGAAGCCGTCCGCCCGCAGTCGGTTGACGAGTGCCACGCTCTCCGGCATCGCCGGGGCCCGGTACTCCTGGTGCAGCCGGTCCTCGGTGGCGGGCAGCAGGAACTCGGGACGCCTGGTCAGGGCCTCCACGAGCAGGCCAGCGCGGCCCGCGTTCACGGCCGCGTCCACGTGCGGGACGGTGCGCGGCAGCAGCCCCCGGGCGGTCTCGGTCAGGACCGGCTTCGAGGGGACGAAGACCACCGGAACGATGGAATCCGCCGGGTCCATCCGGATCGCCTTGGCGCTGCCCCCCTCCATCCAGGCCAGGGTGAAGCCGCCGAGCAGGCAGGCGGCGACGTTGTCGGGGTGGCCCTCGATCTCGGTGGCGAGCTCCAGCAGCGCCGAGTCGTCGAGCTTGGCCTCACCGCCTATGGTCACGGCGCGGGCGGCGACGATGCCCGCGCAGATCGCGGCGGAGGAGGAGCCGAGGCCCCGGCCGTGCGGGATGCGGTTGGCGCAGACGACCTCGAGGCCGCGCGGCTGCCCGCCCAGCAGGTCGAAGGCGGTGCGCATGGAGCGTACGAGGAGGTGGCTCTCGTCCCGCGGCAGGGTGTCGGCGCCCTCGCCCGCGATGTCGATGTCCAGGCCGGAGTCGGCTACGCGGACGACGACGTCGTCGTAGAGCCCCAGGGCCAGGCCGAGGGCGTCGAAGCCGGGGCCGAGGTTGGCGCTGCTGGCGGGGACGCGCACCCGTACGGCGGCGGCGCGGAACGCTGGACCTGCCATCGGTCGATGACACTCCTTGTGACTGTGCGGGATCCGGCTGCTGTGCGGGATCTTCGCTGCGAATGTACTGGAGAACGTACGACACCCGAAGGCCCTTGGGGCAGCACCGCGGTCATATGCGCGGTGGCGGATGTAAGTACAGCGTATCGAAGGAAGGTTCTCCCGCGACATAGGGCGCACAGGAGGCGCACGACGCGTGTCGCGTCCGTCGCCCGGATCGCGGGCCTTCCGGTGCCGTACGGCCCGGTTGCCGGATTCCGGATACCTGCGGAATCCGGCAACGGGGCGGGGGCCCCGGGCCGGGGCCCGGGGGTCCTGAGGCCCTGGGGCTGCGTGGCCCAGAGGCCCCTGAGGCCCTGGGGCCCTGGGGCCCTGGGGTCAGACCAGGCCGAGGCGGACGGCCGCGGCCTCGGCGTCCACCGGGACGGTGACCGGCTGCGGAGCGCCGGCGACGGCCCAGTCCGGGTCCTTGAGGCCGTTGCCCGTGACGGTGCACACGATCGTCTGGCCCGGGTCGACCAGGCCGGCGTCCGCGGCCTTCAGCAGACCGGCGACCGACGCGGCCGAGGCGGGCTCGACGAACACGCCCTCCTGCGCCGCCAACAGGCGGTAGGCGGCCAGGATCTGGCGGTCCGTCACCTCGTCGATCAGGCCGCCCGACTCGTCGCGCGCGGCGAGCGCGTAGTCCCAGGAGGCCGGGTTGCCGATGCGGATCGCGGTGGCGATGGTGTGCGGCTCCTTGACGACCTCGCCGCGCACGATCGGCGCGGCGCCGGAAGCCTGGAAACCCCACACCCGCGGCGTACGGGAGGCCAGGCCGTCGGCCTTGTACTCCTTGAAGCCCTTCCAGTACGCGGTGATGTTGCCGGCGTTGCCGACGGGCAGCACGTGGATGTCGGGGGCGTCGCCGAGCGCATCGACGATCTCGAACGCGGCCGTCTTCTGGCCCTCGATGCGTACCGGGTTGACCGAATTGACCAGGGCCACCGGGTAGTTGTCGGACAGCGCGCGGGCCAGGTCCAGGCAGTCGTCGAAGTTGCCGTCGACCTGGAGGATCTTGGCGCCGTGCACGAGGGCCTGGCCCATCTTGCCGAGCGCGATCTTGCCCCGCGGCACGAGGACGGCGGACACCATGCCGGCGCGCACCGCGTAGGCGGCGGCGGAGGCCGAGGTGTTGCCGGTGGAGGCGCAGATGACGGCCTTGGCGCCCTCCTCCTTGGCCTTGGTGATGGCCATGGTCATGCCCCGGTCCTTGAAGGAGCCGGTGGGGTTCGCGCCCTCGACCTTCAGGTGCACCTCGCAGCCGGTGCGCTCGGAGAGCACCTGGGCGGGGACGAGGGGAGTGCCGCCCTCGCGGAGCGTGACGACCGGCGTGGTGTCCGTCACCGGAAGCCGGTCGCGGTACTCCTCGATGATGCCGCGCCACTGGTGGGTGCGATTGCTGCTCATGGGTCCTTACTCCCCTTCAACACGCATGATGCTGGCCACACCGCGGACGGTGTCCAGCTTCCGCAGCGCCTCGACGGTCCCGGAGAGGGCGGCGTCGGGTGCGCGGTGGGTGACGACGACGAGGGAGGCCCCATTGCCGGCCCCGTCCTGGTGTCCTTGCTGGCGGACGGTGTCGATGGAGACCCCGTGCTCCGCGAAGGTCGTCGCCACCTGGGCGAGGACACCCGGCTTGTCCGCCACATCGAGGCTGATGTGGTAGCGCGTGACGACGTCCCCCATGGGGCTGACCGGCAGCTGGGTGTACGCCGACTCGCCGGGCCCCGTTGCCTCGGCGAGCTTGTTGCGGCAGACGGCGACGAGGTCGCCGAGGACCGCGGAGGCGGTCGGAGAGCCGCCCGCGCCGGGCCCGTAGAACATCAGCCGCCCGGCGGCCTCGGCTTCCACGAAGACGGCGTTGTACGCCTCGCGTACGGAGGCGAGCGGGTGGCTGAGCGGGATCATCGCCGGGTGCACGCGGGCGGTGACGGACTCGCCGTCCGCCGCGCGCTCCAGGATCGCCAGGAGCTTGATGGTGCAGCCCATGCGCTTGGCGGAGGCGAAGTCCGCGGCGCTGACCTCGGTCATGCCCTCGCGGTAGACGTCGTCGAAGCGGACCCGGGTGTGGAAGGCGATGCCGGCCAGGATCGCGGCCTTGGCGGCGGCGTCGTAGCCCTCGACGTCGGCGGTGGGGTCGGCTTCCGCGTACCCGAGGGCGGTGGCCTCGTCGAGCGCCTCCTGGTAGCCGGCGCCGGTCGAGTCCATCTTGTCGAGGATGAAGTTCGTGGTGCCGTTGACGATGCCCATCACCCGGTTGATCTTGTCGCCCGCGAGGGACTCGCGCATCGGGCGGACCAGCGGGATGGCGCCGGCGACGGCGGCCTCGTAGTACAGGTCCAGCCCGTGCTGCTCCGCCGCGGCGTGCAGGGCGGCGCCGTCCTGCGCGACCAGCGCCTTGTTGGCGGAGACGACGGAGATGCCGTGCTCGAAGGCGGTGGTGATCAGGGTGCGGGCGGGCTCGATCCCGCCGATGACCTCGATGGCCACGTCGATGTCGCCCCGTTTGAGGAGGGCGGTCGCGTCCGTGGTGACCAGCGAGGGGTCGATGCCCTCGCGCACCTTGGAGGGACGGCGCACGGCCACGCCGGCGAGTTCGACGGGCGCGCCGATCCTGGCTGCCAGATCGTCGGCGTGCGTCGTCATGATGCGCGCCACCTCTGAGCCGACCACTCCACAGCCCAGCAGCGCCACCTTCAGCGGACGCGTACGCATCATTCGACCTACGCCTTTCGATCTTTCTTCGCTCCCCGGCGCGCGGTTTGCGCGTCAGGTATGACCCAGTCTCACTCAATGGACAGAAGTTTCCATCCTCGGTCCATTGAGTGAGACGTGCACTGAGACGTCTATTTTGGGGGCCCGGGGGCCTTCCCCAGAAACATGGGGATCATCCGAGGTCGAGGGACAGGAGATCTTCTTCCGTCTCGCGCCGGACGATCACCCGTGCCTGCCCGTCGCGCACGGCGACGACGGGCGGGCGCAGGGCGTGGTTGTAGTTGCTGGCCATGGAGCGGCAGTACGCGCCCGTGGCCGGCACGGCGAGGAGGTCGCCCGGCGCCAGGTCGGCGGGCAGGAAGGCGTCCTTCACGACGATGTCACCGCTCTCGCAGTGCTTGCCGACGACGCGGACGAGCATCGGCTCGGCGTCGGAGACGCGGGAGACCAGCGTGACGGAGTACTCGGCGTCGTACAGGGCCGTCCGGATGTTGTCGGACATGCCGCCGTCGACGGAGACGTACGTCCGCAGCCCCTCCAGCGGCTTGATGGTGCCGACCTCGTAGAGGGTGAAGGCCGTCGGGCCGACGATGGCCCGGCCGGGCTCGACGGAGATCCGCGGCGGGCGCAGGCCCGCGCTCTCGCACTCCCGCGCCACGATCTCGGTGAGCGCCTTGGCGATCTCGTGGGGCTCGCGCGGGTCGTCGGACGAGGTGTAGGCGATGCCGAGCCCGCCGCCGAGGTCGATCTCGGGGAGCTCGACGCCGTGCTCGTCGCGCACGGCGGCCAGCAGCCGGACCACCCGCTTGGCGGACACCTCGAAGCCGGCCATGTCGAAGATCTGGGAGCCGATGTGGGAGTGGACGCCGAGCAGCTCCAGGCTGTCGTGCCCGAGCGCCCGCCGCACGGCCTCGGCGGCGGAGCCGTCGGCGACCGCGATCCCGAACTTCTGGTCCTCGTGCGCCGTGGCGATGAACTCGTGGGTGTGCGCCTCGACGCCCACCGTCACGCGGATCTGCACGGGCTGGCGCACGCCCAGCTCACGGGCGATGTGCGCGACGCGGGCGATCTCCTGGTAGGAGTCGAGCACGATGCGGCCCACACCCGCCTGGACGGCGCGGCGGATCTCGGCCTCGGACTTGTTGTTGCCGTGGAAGGCGATCCGCGCGGGGGGCATCCCGGCGGCGAGGGCGGTCGCCAGCTCCCCGCCGGAGCAGACGTCGAGATTCAGCCCTTCTTCCTTCAGCCACTTCACGACGGCCTTGGAGAGGAACGCCTTCCCCGCGTAGAACACGTCGGCGTCCTTGCCGAAGGCGTGCGCCCAGGCGCGGCAGCGGGCCCGGAAGTCCGCTTCGTCGAGGAAGTAGGCGGGGGTCCCGAACTCCTCGGCGAGCCGCGTCACTTCGATGCCGCCGACGCACACCACACCGTCGTCGTCGCGCGTGACGGTCCGGGACCACACCTTCTCGTCGAGCGCGTTCAGGTCGGCGGGCGGCGGGGCGTAGTGGCCCTCGGGCAGGACGTCGGCGTGGCGGGGCCCGGCGGGGTGCGCGGAACGGCTCATCGGAATCTCTCTTCGGGGGTCTCAGTCACAGGAAGTCGGGGGCGTCCATGCCGAGCAGGGCCAGGCCGCCTGCCAGCACCGTTCCGGCGGCTTCGGCGAGGGCCAGCCGGGCGCGGTGGGCGGCCGAGGGTTTCTCGTCTCCCTGGGGCAGGACCAGGTGCTGGAAGTCGAGGAGCGCGTCGGCGACGGCGACGAGGTGCCGGGTGAGCCGCTCGGGCGCCTGGTGGTGCGCGGCGGCCTCCAGGACGAGGGGGTACTCGGCGAGCACGCGCAGCAGGGCGCGCCCGTCCGCGGCGTCCCCGGGCTCGGCCCGGAACCCGAGCCCGGCGGCGTTGGTCCTCAGGGCCCGGGCGCGGGCGTGGGCGTACCGCACCCGGAAGAACTCGCTGGACTCGTCCTGGACGAGCAGGCCGGGCGTGAAGGAGGGGGTCTCGCGGGCGGGTACGCAGAGCATGGCCCAGGCGGCGGCGTCCGCCCCGTACGCCGCGACGACGTCGCCGTCGCGGCGGGCGACGGGCGCGACGCGCGGCGCGGGTGCACCCGCGATCCCCTGGCTCTCCTCGATCCTGCGCACGGCCGGCCGGACGACGCTCCCGCGGAGGTCGGCGCCGGGTGCGTACCCGTACCTGTCGCCCCGCGCCCGGATCTGGCGTACGAGCGCGGCGGCGGAGACGGGAGCGAGGGTGAAGTTCAGGAACCCGGGGCCGGTGATCTCCACGCTCTCGATCCCGGACTCGTCGGCGAGCAGCCGGCCCGCGAGCACCCGGGCGACCTCACGGGGCTCCCGCCGGGCGCTCTTCGCCACCTGGAGGGCGACGGGGCTGGCGTACTCCCCCGCTCCCCCGGGGCGGGTCCGCTCGACCACCACCCGCTCGGGCACGTCCCCGGCCAGCTCCCCGTCCTCGACGGCGCGGCGCACGGCACGTACGACGGCGTGAGAGAGGTCGGCGGGGATCACGGAACCCAGCCTAGGGGAGAAGCCCCTTCCCCATGCATCGGGTTTCGCCATGTGAACAGGGAGGCGCTCAGGCCCCCCTCCCGGCCCTCCCGGCCCGTCCTGCGGGGGCGCCCTTGCACTCGACGAGGCGGCGTACGACGCGGACCAGCTCGGTGGGCTCGAACGGCTTGGCGACGAACGCGTCCACGCCGGCGGCGATCGCCGTCTCGACCTCGTGCTGCGTGCAGGCGCTGACGATGGCGACGGGCACGTGCCGCGTCCGCGGATCGGCCCGCAACCGCGCGGCAGCCCCGAACCCGTCCAGCCGGGGCATGACCACATCAAGGGTGATGGCATCGGGAGACACGCGGTGCACGACGTCCAGACACTCGGCACCATCGCTCGCGGTCACGACCTCGAAGCCCTCCAGCTCGAGATTGACCTTGATCAGCTGCCGGATGACCTTGTTGTCGTCGACAACAAGCACCCGGCCCGAGGCGCCTGGCACAACTCGAGAGTAGGTCGCCCTAAGCCCCCGCGTCCGGGTTTTTGCCACTTCCACCCCCTCCGGGCGACCGACCTCCCCCTCCCGCCCAAATCCGTTCCTGATCACCCCGCGGGAGCTGGTAGTGTTCAACCCGTCGCCGCAACGCGAACGACACGCCCCCGTAGCTCAGGGGATAGAGCAACGGCCTCCGGAGCCGTGTGCGCAGGTTCGAATCCTGCCGGGGGCACTTCGCAGGAAGTGCCCAAAGACCCCGCCATCAGCGCCTCAGCTGAGACGGGGTCTTCGCGTATGCGCAGCCAACTGCCGTGCGGCGGCGGCGAGCCTGTTCGGCAGCTTGCGTGTCCGCCCTGCCGTTCGGCACACAGGCGGCAGGGTCAAGCAGCCGCCGTCCGACTGGGACTGATCGGACGTCCAGCGGGGCAGCCGGGCGACCGCGGCCGGTCAGGCCGGGGGCTTGTCGATGGGCGCGTCGCTGCCGGCCCAGACGTACGGGAAGGCCGAGGTGGGTGAAGCCGTCGCTGCGGGTGTGGCCCGGGGCTTCGGGGTGCCGGTTCGCAACCATCTGAGTGCCCTCACGCCGAAGCGGCCGCAGGAAGCGGTCCGCCTCCGGCGTCGTCACGGTGAAGGCCAGCAGCACGGCGTCGTACTGCGCGTTCGAGTGGAGCCCGGCCCGCCGGTCGGTGGCCGGTTCCGGTACCCGCAGACCCAGCACGCCCGCGGTCCATTCGGGGGTGGCGTTCTCCTCCCAGCAGCACGTCCGCCCTTCGGCTCTGCCCATGGCGGGCTGCTGCAACCCGTACATGACCCACAGGAGCACGCCGAGAACGCAGAGGCCGGAGAAGTTCCCGGGGTCAGGGGTGGGGGGTCCTGGTGCGGGGGGTTGTCGTCAGGGTGAGGGCTGTGGCCGTGAGGGAGATGAGGCCGCCTGTGGTGAGGGACCAGCGGGGGCCCCAGTGTTCGGCCAGCCAGCCCGTCAGGAGGGCGCCCAGGGGGGTCGTGCCCTGGAAGATCAGCATGTAGAGGGCCATCACCCGGCCCCGGTAGGCGGGGTCCGAGCCGAGCTGGATGCGGTGGTTGGCCGCCTGGGCGAAGTACATCATCGCGAAGCCCGTCAGGGTCAGGAGCAGGCAGGCCGTCGGCAGGGTCGGGGCCAGGCCCGTGAGGGTTTCCGTGGCGCCGAAGGCAAGGGCGGAGCCCGTGACGACGGCGGTCGTGGGACGGGCGCGGCGGGACGAGGTGGCGAACGCCGCCAGCAGGGAGCCCGCCGCCAGGGAGCTGCTCAGCACTCCGAAGGCGGCGGAGCCGGTGTGGAACTCGGTCTTCGCCAGGAGGGGCAGCGTCAGCTGGAAGTTGAAGCCGGCCAGGCCCAGTACGCCGATCAGGGCCAGGGGCAGGACCAGGTCCGGGCGCCGGGTGACGTAGCGGATGCCGTCCGCGATGCGGGGGTTCGCCGGACGGGAGGGCGGGCCGTGGAGTTCCGCCGGCCGCATCAGCGCGAGGCCCGCCACCGCGCCCAGGTAGCTGCACGCGTTGATCAGGATCACCGGCCCGACGCCGAGGCGGGCGATGAGGAGGCCGGCGGCCGCGGGGCCCGCGACCCGCGCCGCGTTGAAGTACGCCCCGCTCAGCGCCGACGCGTTGGGCAGCAGCTCGCTGCCCACCATCTCCCCCACGAAGGCGATGCGGGTGGGCGCCTCCACGGAGTTGACCACGCCGAGGGCGAAGGCGAAGAGCCAGATGTGCCCCAGGCGGACCTCGCCGAGGAGCACCCACAGTCCCAGTACGAGGGCGAGGACCCCCGACGCCAGGTTGGCGAGCACCAGGATGCGGCGCTTGCTGTGGCGGTCGGCCAGCCTGCCCCCGTACAGGGTGAGCAGGAGCACCGGCGTGAACTGGAGGGCCGTCACGACGCCCAGGGCCGTGCCCGAGTTCCCGGACAGCTCCAGCACCAGCCAGTCCTGCGCGATCACCATCATCCAGGTGCAGGTCACCGAGAGGAGCTGGCCGAGGAAGAACAGCCGGAAGTTGCGCACGGAGAGGGAGTCGAAGGTGCGTTTCAGGGTGTGCACGGTCGGTCGTTTCCCTTCACCCCGTTCCCTCGATTCTCCTTGGCACCGCCGGACCGGCCACTCGTGGAGCGGTTCCGGTGGTCCGTACGAGGGGGACCGGCCGGGGTTGGTGGGTTCGGGGGGTGGGTGGCGGGTCGGGGGCGTGCGTAGGGTGGTTGCCGAGGCCGCTTCGTGCCGTTGACCAGGCGCTTTGCGGCGAGGGAGCGCAAGAGGATGGGGCGACGAGGATGCGTGAGCTTGCGGAGACGGCGCGGCAGTGGGCGGCCGAGGGACGGGTGGCGTACCTGGCCCGGCCGGTGACCGAGCAGGGGTTCGGGCCGCGGGACCCGGCCGGGGCGGTGCTCGTGGACGCCCGCGGGGAGTGCGTGGGGGCCCTGTACCGCGGGGTGTTCGACGCCGAGCTGGTCGCGGAGGCCGCCGCCCTGGGGGCCGGGGAGACCGCGCGGGTGTGCGAGGTGTCGGTCGGGGCCGGCGAGGCCGTGGACGCGAAGCTGACCTGCGGCGGGCAGGCCGAGGTGCTGCTCCAGCCCCTCGCGACGGTTCCGGCCGCGTGGTGGGAGCTGCTCGCCACCGGCGCCGGAGTGGCGCTCGTGACCCGGCTCAGCGAGGGCGCGGACGGCGCCGTCAGCGAGGTCGTACGGGCCGGGGACGAGCCGTCCGACGACGCCCGGCGGCGGGCCGGGGAGCTGCTGGGGACCCGCCGGCCCGGGCGGGACGCCCTGTACGGGGGCTCCGGGCTGGTGCTCGTCGAGGCGTACCCGTCGGCCCCGTACGTGGTGATCGGCGGGGCCGGGGAGCTGGCCGGGGTGATCGGCGCGCAGTCGGCGCTGCTCGGCTGGGAGTCGGTCACGGTGGAGACCGCGGCGCAGGCCGAGAAGGAACTGACCGCGCACAGGGACGCCGCCTGCCTGGTGATGCTGAGCCACGAGCCGGACTTCGACGTGCCGACCCTGCGCAGCGCCCTGTCCCTGGAGATCCCGTACGTCGGCGCGCTCGGCTCGCGGCGGACCACGGCGCGGCGCCGTGAGGGCCTGGTGGCCGCCGGGGTGGGAGAGAGCCGGCTGGCGCGGGTGCACGGGCCGATCGGGCTGGACCTGGGCGCGAAGACCCCGGCGGAGACGGCGCTGGCCATCTGCGCGGAGATCCTCGGGGTGCTCGGCGGCCGGGACGCCCGGGGACTGCGGGACTCCGACGGTCCGCTGCGCTGAGGGACCCGGCGGGCAACGGTCCGGTCCCGCCGGGGCCCACCGCCCCCGGCGGGGAAGCGGAGCGGGCGCCCCACCGCCCGCTCCCGCCGGGGGAGGCGGCGGCAGCAGGGCGCTCATTCGTTCGGCGTAGGGGTGGTGCGCGGGGTGCGCGGGGTGGAGGGGGCTGTGGGGTGGGGGCGGAGGGCGGCGATTCGTGCGGATTCTTTCCGCTGCGCGGCGTGAAAAGGCAGCTAAAGCGGGAAAATGGGACCTATGGACATGATCCTGAGCGTGGACGCGATCCTGACCGACATCGCGTGGTTCTTCCTCGTCGGCATCGTCATCGCCGGCTTCGTGCTCGCCGGCTTCAAGCTGGGCCAGCGGGTGCGGGCGCAGGAGCCCCCGCCGCCCGAGCCCGAGAGCCAGCCGCACCTGCCCGCCGGTGGAGCGGTCCACGAGGTCCGCGAGGAGCGGGACCCGGTGGAGTTCCCCGACGGCGGGCTCAGGCCGCACGAGATGCAGGGCTACGGGAACTTCGGCTCCACCACCTCCAGCCATGCGGAGGAGGTCCGGGCCGAGCGCGAATCGGGCTACAAGCGCCCGGAGGGCCCGGGGCCGCACCCGCAGCCCGGCGCTCCCCCCGACGCGGGACGCGGCGCGCATTCCTGACCCGGCGCCGCGAGACGGGACGCCGGCCTCCGACCCGCGCCGCGCAG
>NZ_JBEZKZ010000042.1:0-62537 GCF_040651895.1 Streptomyces sp. NPDC048352 | reverse complement strand
CCCCGGCCGGGGGGGGGTGTTTTTGCACTTGCGTGGTGGGCCCGCGCTCACACCACTCGCCCCCGCGCCCCTCGGGGGTGACTACCAGTTGGCGGGCGCGTAGTCCTTCAGGAAGACCCCGTAGAGGTCCTCGCCGGCCTCGCCCCGCACGATCGGGTCGTAGACGCGGGCCGCGCCGTCGACCAGGTCGAGGGGCGCGTGGAAGCCCTCCTCGGCGAGGCGCAGCTTGTCGAAGTGCGGGCGCTCGTCGGTGATCCAGCCGGTGTCGATCGAGGTCATCAGGATGCGGTCGCTCTGGAACATCTCCTGGCCGCTGGTCCGCGTCACCATGTTCATCGCGGCCTTGGCGGCATTGGTGTTCGGGTGTCCCGCGCCCTTGTAGCCGCGGCTGAAGACGCCCTCCATCGCCGAGACGTTGACGACGTACGCCCGTCCGCTGGACGCCTTGCGCGCGGCCTCGGCCATGGCCGGCCGCAGCTTGCTGATCAGGATGAACGGCGACGTGTAGTTGCACAGCTGGGTCTCGAGCAGCTCCACGGGGGAGATCTGGTCGATGGTCTGCACCCAGGTGTTGCTCTCGACGACGTCCGGCAGCAGGCCGCCCGCGTCGATGGCGGTGCCGTCGAGGTGCCGCTCCAGGCTGGCGTTGCCGGCGACCAGGGCGAGGTCGGCGACCTTCTGCGCCTCGAGCCCGCTCACGCCGACGGGCAGCGCCGCCAGGCCGTCGACCGCACCGGAGTTGAAGGCGCCGATGACATGGTGGGCGGGGAGCTCGCCGGCGGGCAGCGGGGCGCTCTCGCCCTCGACCAGCGCGGCGTAGGCGGTGGGCAGGCGGCGCACGGTCTGCGTCGCGTTGTTGACGAGGATGTCGAGCGGACCGGCCTCGGCCACCTGGTCGGCGAGCGCCACGGCCTGGGCCGGGTCGCGCAGGTCGATGCCGACGACCTCCAGGCGGTGCATCCAGTCCGCGGAGTCCTCCATCGCCTTGAAGCGGCGGATGGCGTCCTTGGGGAAGCGGGTGGTGATGGTGGTGTGGGCGCCGTCGCGCAGCAGCCGCAGCGCGATGTACATGCCGATCTTGGCCCGGCCGCCGGTGAGCAGCGCGCGCTTGCCGGTGAGGTCGGCGCGGGCCTCCCGCTTGGCCCGGTTCTCGTTGGCGCACTCCGGGCAGAGCTGGTGGTAGAAGTAGTCGACCTCGACGTAGCGCGTCTTGCAGACGTAGCAGGAGCGCGGGCGCTGGAGTATCCCGGCGATCCGGCCCGCCTCGGTGACCGAGGAGGGCAGGATGCCCTCGGTCTCGTCGTCGATGCGCTCGGCGGAGCCGGTGGCGGTCGCCTCGGTGACGGCCTTGTCGTTGGCGGTCTTGGCGGCGCGGCGCTCCTGGCGGCGGCGCTGCTTGACCGTGCGGTAGATGCCGGCGGTGGCACGGCGTACGGTGATGGCGTCGGGGTGGTCGACGTCGATCTTGTCGAGCTCGTCGAGCACGCTGAGGCAGACGGCGAGGCGCTCGGGGTCGATGCCCGGCCCGTATGCGTGGTTGTCTTCGGTCACCGTCATGGCCGCTGCCGTTCCTTGCTCGCTGGTCCGCATCCGCCTGCTGCGGAAGTCCCCAAAACGGAAACTGTACGGAGCCGACACGCCCGGGACCAAACCCGTCCCCGCCCGCCTCACGCACCGCGAGCCGACTGTCACGGTATGGAACGGATCGCGGCCCTTCGTCCCCCGGGGGCCGGGTTGCGCATACTCCCGATGGTGTATGCCAGGAGGATGACTCGGCCGGCGATCATGCCGCCTCCGGGCGGATGAAGAGCTCGTCCGGGTGGGGCATGGTGAACGTATGAGTGCCCTGGCCCTGTCGGTTCTGCTCTGCCTGGTGTCCGCCGTCGCCTACGCGGGCGGTGCGATCGTCCAGGAACACGTCGCGGCGACCTCGCCGGACCGCCCCTGCGCGCCGCTGCGCCGGGCCGGCTGGTGGGCGGCGGTCGCGCTGAACGGACTGGGCGCGCTCCTGCACGTGGTGGCGCTGGCCTACGGGCCGCTGAGCCTGGTGCAGCCGCTCGGGGCGCTGACCATCGTCTTCGCGCTCCCGATGGCGGCCGTGTCCGTACGCCGCCGGGCGGGCGCGGCGGCGTGGCGCGGGGCGGTGCTGGCGACGGCGGGCCTGGCCGGGCTGCTGGCCCTGACGGGCGGGGAGGGGCGGGAGGAGCACGCCCTGGCGGGAGGCGAGCGGACCCTGCTGCTGGCGGTGACGGCGGCCGGGGCGGTGGCGCTGTTCCTCGCGGCGCGGCGGGCGCGCACGGCGGTGCTGCGCAGCGTGCTGCTGGCGGCGGCGGCCGGCTCGGCCTTCGGGATGGCCTCGGTGTTCACCAAATCGGTGGCCGAGGGCTTCTCGCCCGGTGCCGCGCTGGTCCCGCTGTGGCCGGACCTGGCGGCGATCGCCGTACTGGCGGCCACCGGGCTGCTGCTGTCGCAGGCCGCCTACCGGGGCGCGGGGCTGACCGCGCCGCTGGCCACGGTGACGGTCGTCAACCCGGTGGTCGCGGCCGCGGTCGGGATCTCGCTGTTCGAGGAGGGCTTCCGGTACGGGACCGCCGGGGCGGTGGCGGCGCTGGCGAGCGGCGCGCTGGCGGCGGCCGGCCTGGTCCTGCTCACGGCCGTGCCGCCGCACGTGCGGGGGTCAGATCCCGACGCCCTTGCCGCGGAGGTACTTCAGCGGGTCGATGTCGGAGCCGTAGCCGGGGCCGGTGCGCATCTCGAAGTGCAGGTGGGGCCCGCTCGAGTTGCCCGTCGAGCCGGAGCGGCCGATGCGCTGGCCGCCGGAGACCTGCTGGCCCGCCTTGACGCCGAGCGCGGAGAGGTGGGCGTACTGGGAGTAGCGGCCGTCGGAGTGCTTGATGACGACCTGGTAGCCGTACGCCCCGGCCCAGCCGGCCGACGCGACGGTGCCGGGCCCGACGGCCTTGACGCTGGTGCCGGTCGGCACCGGGAAGTCGACGCCCGTGTGGTAGCCGCTGGACCAGGAGGATCCCGCGACGCGGTAGGCGGTGCCGAGGGCGGCGTCGACGGGGGCGGTGTAGGCCCCGGCGCCCGCGGCGGGCTTCTGCTCCGCTGAGGCGGGCTTGGCGGCGGGTTTGGCGGCCGGCTCGGGTGCGGGCTTGGGCTTCGCGGCGGGCTTGGCCTGCTCGGGCTTGGCCTGCTCGGGCTTCGGTTGTTCGGGCTTGGCCTGCTCGGGCTTGGGGGCGGCCGGTTCCACGGGCTTGACCGGCTCGGCGGTGCGCGGCGGCTTCTCCGGGTTCTGGGCCGGCGGGGCGGTGGTGATCCTGAGGGTGAGGCGCTGGCCCGGGAAGATCAGGTTGGGGTTGGCTCCGACGGTGGACCGGTTGGTCTCGTACAGCGCCTGCCAGCCGCCCTCGACGTGCTGGTCGGCGGCGATCGTCGACAGGGAGTCCCCGGGCGCGACGGTGTACGGGTTCGGCAGCACGGACGTCCCGGTCGGGCGGGGCATGCTGACGGGGGTCGGGGTGGTGGCCTTGGTCGGCTGGATCCGGTCCATGGGCGCCTGCGCCGTGGCCCCGGCGGGCTGCGCGGCCGGCTTCCCGGTGCCGTGCGCCGGCTTGCCGGTGTCGACCGCGGGCGCCGGGCCGCTGCGGCTGAGCCCCGCCTGCGGGCCGCATGCCGGCCACGCCCGGGGCCCCTGCCCCTTGAGCACCTTCTCGGCGACGGCGATCTGCTGCGCCTTCGTGGCGAGGTCGGCGCGCGCCGCGAAGGCGGTGCCCCCGAACTCGCGCCAGGTGCTCTGGCTGAACTGCAGGCCGCCGTAGTAGCCGTTGCCGGTGTTGATGCGCCAGTTGTTCGTCGACTCGCAGGCGGCGACCTTGTTCCAGGTGTCCACCGAGGCGGCCTGGGCGTCCCCGGCGCCGATGAGGGGCAGCGCGATCCCGGCGCCACCCGCGGTGACGACGAGCGAGGCCCGGTTGATGCTGCTCGGCTGATACCGGCGGTGCCGGCCCCGTACACCCATGGGAGCCCCCCTGGAAGACATCAGGAACCGCACAACGTAGCGGCGGCCCGATGGTCTGACAAGGGCGACAACCGGCCGCACCTCGGCCGGAGTTGTAGGTTCCGTACGGGGTCCGGGTCAGCTGAGCGGCCCCGGCTGCGGGATCGGCGCGGGCCCGGGCGGCGGGGGTACGGGGTCGGGCTCGGGGACGGGCGTCGGCACCGGCGGGACCGGGCGCGGCACGGGCCCGGGTTCCGGCAGCGGCGGAACGGGAGCGGGGACCGGATCCGGCCCGGGGACCGGCGGCTGCGTCTGATCTGTGTTTCGCACCATGGCCCCCGCCTGCCCCCGATCTCAGCCCGTACGCCCCCCGGACGCAGCGGCGGACAGCGCGGCGGCCAGGCCGGGGGCCGGGCTGGAGAGGACGGGCGAGGAGGTCCGCAAGAGGCGGGCCGCGCCCGCCATGGAGGCCTGCGCCAGCACGATGACGTCCGCGTCCGTGACGGCGTCGGCCGCCTCGGCCACCGCGGCGAGGTAGCCGGCGGTGTCACCGGCCTCGAAGCGGGCCCAGGCCCCGGCGACGACCCCGCAGCGCACGTCGACGGGCCGCCCGGCGGCCTCCTCGGCGATCAGCTCCCCGGTCGGCGCGAGCGTCGACTCCAGCGCGGCCAGTACGGCGATCCGCGGGCCCCTGCGGACGGCCTCGGCGGCCATCGGCCGGTCCACCCTCAGCACCGGGAACCCGAGCCCGGGGCCCAGGGCCTCGGCGACGGCCCCGATGGTCGAGCAGGTGACCAGCACGGGCCCGCCGGAGTCGCGCAGCAGCCCCGCCACCTCCGCCTCCACCGCCTCCGGGCCGTGCACCCGGGCCCGCTCCAGCAGCTCCGGGACCACGAGGTGGCGCAGTACGGCCCCCGGGTGCTCCCTGTCGCGCAGCGCGTCGAAGACGGGGACGTGCACCGGGGAGGTGTGCAGCAGGACCAGCCCCGTCACCACGCGTCGCCGTCCCGCTTGCACCGCGCCCGGGCGGTCTCGACGGCCGGCAGCCGCCCGGGCTCCCGCTCGTTCACCAGCTCGACAGCCATGGGCCCCCTCCGCTCAGACGGCCACGGAAAGGGGGCTGCGCTCCTGGTCGGTCCCCGGCACGGGCGCGGACGGGTCCGCGCCGAGCTCGACGATCCTGTTGTCCCCGTCCACGTGCACGACGCGCGGCGTCAGCGCCCGCGCCTCGGCGTCGTCCACCTGCGCGTAGCTGATCAGGATGACCAGGTCCCCCGGGTGCACGAGATGCGCGGCGGCCCCGTTGATCCCGATGACCCCGGACCCCCGCTCCCCCTCGATCACGTACGTCTCGAGCCGCGCCCCGTTGGTGATGTCCACGATGTGGACGAGCTCCCCGGGCAGCAGATCGGCGGCGTCGAGCAGATCGGCGTCGATCGTCACGGACCCGACGTAGTGCAGGTCGGCCTGCGTCACGGTGGCGCGGTGGATCTTGGACTTGAACATGGTGCGAAGCATGAGATAACTCCCGGAATGTCTGCTCCCTGCCTGCTTCCCACAGGTCAAGGGCGTTCACCGGAGCCTACAGCGATTCGCATCCGCGGTCAGCTCCCCCAGGTCTTTCAGGACTCGTGCCGACCGGCTGCCGACGGCCCGCGGGTAGCAGTTCGGTGGCGACGAAGGCGATCACCGCCGCGAGGATGGCGATGGGCATCATGGCGGAGCTTCCCAGCAGGATGACGACCAGGACCACGCTGCTGACCGGCAGCCGCAGGGTGCTGGCGGTGGCCGCCGCCATGCCTGCCGCCATGGCCGGTACGAGGCCCAGACCGGGCAGGGGGGCCAGCAGGACTCCGGCGGCCGCTCCGAGGAAGAGCGCGGGAAAGACGGGGCCGCCACGGAGGCTGCCCAGGCAGAGGGTGTAAGCGGCCCCCTTGAGCAGCAGGACGGCGATCAGCGCACCCACGCCCCAGGCGTGCGGGTCGGAGGCCAGTCGCCCCAGGGTGGTTTGGCCCGACAAAGCGACATCGGCGGGGGTGCGGCCGGTGACAAGGGCGTAGAGGGCTGCGCAGGCCGCGGCTGCGACGGCGCACAGAACAGTACGGGAGCGCACGCCGCCCGCGATGTACGCGGCGAGGCGTCGGGCCGCCGTCAGTACCGGGTGCAGGAGGACGGCGAGGGCGATGGCGATGGGTATCGTCCACAGCACGTCCGCCGCGCCCAGGCGAGGGAGGGGCGTGGGCAGCTGGAGGCTGAGGCTGCCTGTTTCCAGCCCGGTCCACCGCCCGAAGCCGGTGAAGACCAGGGCCCCCACTCCGCTCGAGAGCAGGGCGGGCAGCATGACCGCGAACAGTTGCGGCCCGCCGACCCCAGCCACTTCGATCAGGAGTACCGCGGCGACCAGCGGGTTGCCGAAGATCGCCGCGATGGCGGCGGCGGCGCCGGCGGCGCCCAGCAGCGCGGTGCTCTGCGGGGTCGCCGGAGCCCGTGTGAGGTCGCGGAAGAGCAGGACCAGGGCACCACCCAGAGCGATCAGCGGTGCCTCCGGTCCCAGAACGGCGCCGAAGGGCAGGCTCGCGGCCGCGGCGAGCAGGACGCCCGGGAGTGTGGCCGGCGTGGTCCCGCCGGTGTGGAGACCGGACGCGGGGACGTGCCCGCCGGCGCCGGGCAGATGTGCGGCGACCAGACCGACGACGACGCCGGCTACCGAGAGCAGGGGGAGCGGCCACCACCACGGCGGAGCGTCCCGCCCCAGCCCGTGCGGAAGGTCCGCCCACAGGACGTGCTCCAGTTCGTGCAGTCCCACGAGGAACCAGAACGCGATCAGGGAGACCGGGATGCCGATGAAGGCGGCGAACGTGAGCGCCTTGAGGTAGCCGGGAGCGCGGAGCATGTCGCGTAGCCGGTCCGCCTCCTGCGGCTGCTGCCCTCTGCCGGGGTCCGCGGGTTGTGTGCTGGGCTCCGTCATGGATGGCCTTCTTCCTTGCCCATGACCAGGATTCTTGGGGATGGCCGCCGAAGCAGCGCCGGCGGCCGGATGGGGGTCGAACGGCCGAGCCCCGTTCCCGATGATCCGCCCGGCCGGCTTTCCCCGCCGCATGGGAGAGGGACTGCGGCTCGGTCACGTCTGCCTCCCTCTGCGGCTGCAGGCGTCAGGGAACGCTCGCAGCCCGGTCGAGTTCACTGTCGAGAGCGAGTGCGGCGGTGATGAGGGCCAGGTGGGTGAAGGCCTGGGGGAAGTTGCCGAGCTGCTCGCCGGTGAGGCCGACCTCTTCGGCGAAGAGCCCGACGTGGTTGGCGTAGGTGAGCATCTTGTCGAAGGCGTAGCGGGCCTGATGGACGCGGCCGGCCCTGGCGAGGGCGTAGACGTACAGGAAGGTGCACAGGGAGAAGGTGCCCTCGGAGCCCGCGAGTCCGTCGGGAGAGGCCTCGGGGTCGTAACGGTAGACGAGGCTGTCCGAGACGAGTTCGGCGTCCATGGCGTCGAGGGTGGAAAGCCAGCGCGGGTCCTTGGAGCTGATGAAGCCGGCCAGGGGCATGAGCAACAGGGAGGCGTCAAGGATGCTGCTGTCGTACTCCTGGACGAATGCCTGACGTTCCACGCTCCAGCCGAGGGTCATCACCTGCTCGAGGATCGCGTCTCGTGTGGCGGTCCAGCGGGTCAGGTTGCCGGGGCGGGCGTTGGCGGTGGCTTGGCGGATGCCGCGGTCGAGGGCGACCCAGCACATGAGGCGACTGTAGGTGAAGTCCTTCCGGCCGGCCCTGGTTTCCCAGATGCCCTCGTCGGGGCGGTCCCAGTTCTCACACAGCCAGTCCAGCAGGGCGGCGCAGCGTTGCCAGTCGTCGAAACCCACTACGTCGCCGGCCTGGCCGCCGCCCTGGGACAGTGCGTAGACGGCCTCGCCGTAGATGTCCATCTGCAGCTGGTCCGCGGCGCCGTTGCCCGCGCGCACCGGTACGGAGCCCCGCCAGCCCTCCAGGTGGTCGAGGACCTCCTCGCTCACGTACGGGTCGCCGTCGACCCGGTACATGATCTGCAGGGGTTCTCCGTTGGGAGCTCCGCCGTCCCTCAGCCGCTGGATCAGCCAGCTCCGGAAGGCGTGGGCTTCCTCGGTGAAGCCGAGGTCGCGCATGGCGCGCACCGACAGGGAGGCGTCACGGACCCAGGTGTACCGGTAGTCCCAGTTCCGCTCCCCGCCCTCCTGCTCCGGCAGCCCCATCGTGGCGGCGGCGATCGGCGCACCGGTGGGGGCGTACGTCATCAACTTGAGGGTGATGGCGGAGCGGTTGACCATCTGCTGCCAGCGACCGCGGTAGGTGCAGTGTCCGATCCAGCCGTGCCAGAAGGCACGCACCGCGTCGAACTCCTCCGCCATCTCACCTGGGCTGACCGGCGGTGGGGCCGCGGTGCCCGCGTCACAGACCGTCAGCAGGACGGCCGCGCGTTCACCCTCGGCCAAGGTCACGGCTGCCCGCACGTCCGTCCCGTCGGCCTCCAGGGCCACAGGGCCCAGGGCTTGCAGGTGCGCGGTGACGCCGGGTCCGTCGAAGCGGGCGGTGTCACCGTCGCACGTGAGGTCGTGGGGCGCCCGGCCGTAGTCGAAGCGCGGGCGGCACTCCAGGACGAAGCGCACGGTTCCACGTACCACCCGGATGACGCGCACCACTTGGTGGCGGTCGGTGGGGGTGTGCGGTTCACGGACGGGCATGAAGTCGATGACCTCGCCGACGCCTTCGGGGGTGAGGAAACGGGTGATGAGGACTGCGGTGTCGGCCAGGTAGAGCTGGCGGGTGATGACGTCCACGTTGTCCGGCGGTTCGCCCGGAGGGATGCGGACGGGGTCGGCGGTGATGGCGAAGTAGCCGCCTCGGCTGTCGTCGAGCAGGCCGGCGAAGATGCTGGGCGAGTCGAAGCGTGGTGAGCAGAACCAGTTGAGCACCCCCTCGGACGAGACGAGGGCACAGGTTTGCAGGTCCCCGATCAGACCGTGCTCGGCGATCGGCGGGTAGGGGCGCACCGGCCCTCCACAGGGGGTGGGAGCTGCCCGTCGGGGCAGCGGCGGCCCGTTGGCCTGCTGGGCCAAGGGATCTCCACGTCATGGGTGGTCCTCAGGCATTGAGGACTTTGGCCTTGGCCTGTTCGTACTCGGCTGCCGTGATGTCGCCGTGGTTCTTGAGTGCGGCCAGCCGGGACAGTGCCTCGGTGTGGTCGGTGGTGCCGGCGCTTTCGCGTACGTAGGAGCGGAAGGCCTGCTCCTGCCGGTGGGCCCGCTTGAGCTCTCGTTCGCCCATCCCGCGTCCTCGGGCGATCAGATAGGCGAAGACGCCCAGGTAGGGCAGCAGGATGACGAAGACGGTCCATCCCGTCTTGCCCCAGCCGTTCATGTCGTCGTCGCGGAAGATGTCGCCGATGACGCGGAAGAGCAGCATGAACCAAAGCACCCAGAGGAAGCACAGCATCATGGTCCAGAAGAGGTTCAGCAGGGGGAAGTCGTAGTCCTCTGCCAGGTTGAGCAGCGAGTTCTGCATGGTCCGCCTCCTTGGGTGGTCGAGGTCCCGCAAGCCCTGGGCGTGGTCCGCGGCTGCTGCATCACTGGTCGTGTCACGCAGGCACCGGGGCGAAGGGGTACAGCTCGTCAGCACCGGGCTGTACGACGCCACAGCTGCTTTCCGGCACCTCGTTCCAGGCGCCCGGCAGGTCCCCGAGGGGTTCGGACACGATGAGGCGGGTCTCCTCTGAAACCTCCCGCAGAAACGCGACGTCGGGGTGCAGCCTGCGCAGTGCGTCCACCCGGCTGCTGTAGAACAGCGACCGGGACGCGTGCCCGCTGGAGTAGCGGAAGGCCCAGACGCGTTCGCCGTCGGTGATGGCCAGGGTCATCTGGAGGGGGAACTCCACGCCGTGGTCACGCCCGGCGCGCTCGACGACTCCCGCCATCCGGGCTACGGCGGCCGGCGGGTCGTGCTCCAGGCCGAAGGTGAGGGCCAGATAGAACATCACCTCGGAGTCGGTCGTCCCTTCGAGGTCGGCGTAGAGCGCGGCGTCCACGAGCAGGGTCAGGTCACGGCGCATGAGGTGGAAGCCGGAGATGGCGCCGTTGTGCATGAACATCCAGCGGCCGTGACGGAACGGATGGCAGTTCGACTGCTGCACCGCGGTGCCGGTCGACGCCCGGATGTGAGCGAAGAACAGCGGTGAGCGGATGTGGTCCGCCATCTCCCGCAGGTTGCGGTTGTTCCAGGCAGGACCGACGTCTCGGAGCAGGGCCGGCGTCTTGTTGTCCTCCGAGTACCAGCCGACGCCGAACCCATCGCCGTTCGTGGTCTCCACGCCGAGCTTGGAGTGCAGGCTCTGGTCGATCAGTGAGTGGGCGGGTTTGAAGAGGATGGTGTCGAGCAGCATGGGTGTCCCCGAATAGGCGAGCCATCGGCACATCTGCGATCACCTGGGTCCTTCAGCATGCCGGGAAGGAACGTGCTTCCCGGTCGCTCGGAGTGGCGCTGCCCGACGAGTTCGCGCGTCACCCCTTCGCCGCGACCGCCATGGTGGGTGGGAGCCACCCCGGCATGGATTGCCGCGGATTCTGCGGGCGACATCCTGGGGATCTTGTCCGGCATTCTCATTCTCGGCTCCGCCTTCGGGGCGCGCCACACGGGGGCGGGAACACGGCGCCCGCGTATCCGGAGGCACCGCTGTGGTGGTGGATCCAGCACCTCCGGCTGGGCGGCCCCCGAGACCGTCAGTGGTCACGGGTGCAGGCCGGGCCGATGGCTTGCCCCTCCCCCGGTGCTATCCGTCTTCGGCAGCTGTCCAGACGAGCGGGTACGCCCCATTGCCGGTTCGCTCGACCCATTGGAGCCGGTCGTACACCACTGCACGCCGGCACTCCGGGGCGTGCTCTGCCAGCCTGTGCAGAAGGTCGCGCATTCTGCGCAGGGCCATCGGGGAACCGGCGGCGGCGAAGACCACGTCGTCGACGGCGGTCCGGACGTACCGGTCCCAGCCGGGCACGGGGACGCTCACCCGCAGCCGTCCGGCAGGGTCGTGGAACCGGCCGATGTCCAGGTCCCGGTCGGCGAGGCGGATCAACAGGTCCTCGAGGCGGTCCATGACCTCCACCGCCGTGGCCGGATCGTTCACCGCCGGGGACAGGGCACGGAGAGCGATGTCGGCGAGGAGCCTGAACGGCAGTTCGGGGTCCTGGCCGAACGTCCGCTCGACCCCCGTCGACAGGACCGCGCGCAGTGCTGTCTCCGCCGGACCGCCCGCCGTCACCTCGGCGAGGACCATGCCCCCCGACAGGGTGGCACCAGGCGCGACGCGGAAGGCAACCGTGGAGTCGTGTTCCTGCGTGATGCCCATGAGGGCGGGCACGTCGATCGCGTGCAGTACGGCGGGCGGTGCCGCCCAGCGGACCGTGACGCCCGCGCCGGCCGCGGAGGGCTGCGAGGTGGCGGCACCGTCCCGGGCGTACGGGCGTGGGTACAGGCCGTCGTAGAGACGGTGCGCACGGGCGGTGATCGCGGTCAGAGAGTGGCCGAGCTGAATCGAGTCGAAGGCCTTCATCTGCAGCGTACGCATCAAGCCGAGGGCGACCAGCGTGAGGAGCATGGCGGCGCACGGGACGAAGGCGGAGACACTCTCCCGCGTACCGATGGTCAGGGCCGAGGTGATGCAGAAGACGAACACGCCGACGGTGAAGGCGAACGCCCGCCAGACGATCGGTTCGTCGCGGAACAGACCAAGGCGCGGTGTGAACGTGCTCGCGGAGAACTGCACGACCAGGAACAGCATCGAGTAGATGATGCTCACCAGGCTGACAACGCCGAAGCCCAGGGTGAACAGGACGCTGACCACCCGCCCTGCGGCCACCTGGGGCCCCGCCGTGACCAGGGGGGCCAGCAGGCCCAGCACCAGCCCGGCGACCGCGCACAGCAGTTGGGACAGGTCCTTGCGCAGGGCGCGCGTGGGCCGCTGGAACAGCGCGCCGCGCCGACTCCGTTCCCGTACCCCGGGGCGGGCGGGGCCGTCAGCAGAGCCGGGCATCCGGTCTCCTCCAGGGTCATGTCTCGAGGGTGGGTCGCGGCCGCCTCCCGGCGCCGCCCCGGGGCAGCGGCCCCGGAGTGGGCGGCGCGGTGGGCGGTGGTCCGGTCTGCGGTGACCCGGGAGCCGTCCACCCGCACGTCAGCCGCTCCGGTGATCCGGTGGACGGCTGTTGCTTCGATGTCGGGGGTCGAGGCGAGCGGGGAGACCGTCCACGCGTACCGCCCGGTGTCGAACACGGTGTCGTGCACCCAGACGGTGAGAAGTGAGGTCTGCGCGAGGATGCACGCGAGCGCCCGGTGCGGGCGCCTCGGCGGGTGGCTCGGACGGCAGGCTCATGGCGCTCCCCGGGGACGACGGAGGTGAAGGCCGTTTCCCGGCCATTGGACACGTCGCGCCGCGGTCTTGCGCGTCAGGTTGAGCTCAGCGTGTGATGCGCCCCACGTCTCCGGCGCAGTCGGAGGGCCGCCGTAGGCACGAGCCGCCACCTGCCCCGTTCCGGACCGGTGTGGCCGCCAGACCGCACACCCGGCATCGCCCCGCAATTCACTGCACGCCGGCACGCCGGCACGCCGGCTGACAGCATGCGGGACATGACGACGCACCCGTTCGAGGCCGTGACGCACACCCCGGCGGTCGAGCCTCTGCTGGACCGGCTGGGCACCGTGTTCCGGAGGTTCGACGATCAAGACTCCGGCTGCACCTCCTATGGACTGCTGGCATCGGGGCAGCGCTGGTTCGTGAAGACGGCGTCGACGCCCGAAGCCGTGCCGTCGTTGGACAGGGCGATCTCCGTTCACGGTGCCATCTCACATCCGGCCGTCGTGCCCCTGGTGCATTCCTTCACCACGGACATCGGCCCTGCGCTCGTCCATCCGTGGACGAGCGGTGAGGTTCTCTACCACCCGACCCGGTCACGCCACGGCGGACGGGTCGCTCCCGGCAGCCCCATGGCAAGGTTCAGGGCTCAGCCGGTCGCCCACGTCGACATCGCCCTGCAGACCCTGCTCAGCGCCCACCTGGCCGTCGAGGACGCCGGGTACGTGGCGGTCGATTTGTACGACGGCTGCATGCTCTACGACTTCGAGCGGCACCGCATGATGCTCTGCGATCTGGACGAGTACCGCCCCGGACCCTTCGAGCTGGAGGCGGACCGGCTGCCCGGCTCCAGCCGCTACATGGCGCCCGAGGAGTTCGTCCGCGGCTCGGTCATCGACATCCGCACCACGGTCTTCAACCTCGGCCGGGCACTGCGGCTCCTCCTCGACTCCGGCGACGAGGAGAACCAGTGGCGCGGAACCCCCGCCCAGCTGGCTGTCATCGCAGAGGCGACCGCGCCTGAGCCGGGGAACCGGCTGCCCTCCGTGCGCGCCCTCGCCGATGCCTGGCAGGCGGCGGGGAAACGGTGAACCGGCCTCGGGTGAGGAGCTTCGCGAGCAGGACCACTCCGGAGGGCGGATCGATCACCGGCTGGATCAGGAGTGCGTCGACGCCGGCCCTTCCACGGTCGTGATGCGGGCTCGCGCAGGCCGCGTCCTGCGCGTCGTGCCGCCGACCGGATGGCCTTGGCGGGCGTTTCGTCTGCGGACGCGCCGCGCGGGGTAGTACGGTTCCGTGCTGTCTTTGCCTGCCGACCACCGCGGCCTGCGTGAGCGCTTCGCCGAAGAGGGCTACGTGCCCCTCCCCGGTCTCGTGCCCCTGGAGCGGCTCACGCTGTTCCGGCGCGAGATCCGCCGTCTCGAAGCGCTGGCGGCACACCGCGATCCCGCGGCGGCCCGGCCCCCGGCCGCCCTCGACGGGCTGGTCATCGCCGCGGAGTCCGAGCTGATCCCGCGCGTCTACCACGACCCCGCCCTGATCGAGCTGGTGCGCGGGATCTCCGCGATGGAGGCCGTGCCCGTCGCCGATCCGCTGGAGCGGCACGTGGTCGACATCCTGCACCGGCACGGCGAGACGCCGGGCACGCACGTCCACCCCCACCCCCACCCGCACCCGCTGGCCCTCGTCGTCTTCGCCGAGGCGCCGGGCTCGGCCCGGGACGGCGGCCTGCTGCGGTACGGTCCCCGGGGCGCGGCCGCGGCGGTGCTGGACGAGGCCGCCCGCCGGGCCCACCACCGGCCCGGCGACGGCTACCTGCTGCGCTGCGACACCACCGCCCACCAGGTCACCGGCCTGCGCCGGCCCGGGCTGCGGCGGGTCGCGCTGCACTTCGCGTACACCACGCCCGACCGGCAGACCGCGGCAAGATAGCAGTCCCGCGAGGGCTTGCCCGGATGTTTATCCGATGGTGATGGTCCTTCCGCAGCGGCACCGGACGGGGCACTAGCGTCCCGTGGCACCCCAGGAGTGCGGGTGCGCACCGCAGGCCGCGTACCGCCACTGCCGCCCCGCGCCTCCTGCCGGCCCACGGAGCGAGGAGGCACAGTGCTGTCATTGCGGCGGCGATCCGTCAGCGGCTTGTCGGTGGCCACGAGGTACACGATCGGGAGCGGTCTCGTCATCGCCGCCCTGGCCGTCACGCTCATCGCGCTGCTGATTCCCGTCTCGAAGTTCGGCGACCGGGCCTCGGCCGCCGCGGCGGGATCGGCCGCCAAGCCCGGTATCGACGACGACGGCGCGGGGACCATGAGCACGGCCTACGGGCCCCTGACCGCCGCGGACCGGGACTTCGTACGCAAGGTGCGGCTCGCCGGGCTGTGGGAGGGCCCCGCCGGGCGGCAGGCCCAGCAGCGCGGGATCCGCCCCGCGGTGCGCACGGCCGGGATGCACCTCGTGGAAGGCCACGCCGACCTGGACCGCCAGGTGATCCAGGTGGGCCAGGCCCTCGGCGTGGACCTGCCCGACAAGCCCAGCGCCCAGCAGCAGGACTGGCTGAACCAGATGACGAACGCCCCCGACAGCGAGTACGAGCGGCTGTTCGTCCAGCTGCTGCGCCGGGCGCACGGCAAGGTGTTCGCGCTGCTGGCGCAGATCCGGGCGCAGACCCGCAACTCCATGGTCCGCGCCCTCGCCACCTCGGCCAACGCCACCGTGCTGGACCACATCACGGTCCTGGAGGAGAGCGGGCTGGTCGACTTCGACTCCGTCTCCGACGCGAGCCCCGCACCCGCCTCCCCCGCCCCGGTCCACCACCAGGGGGCCGCGCCCCCTCAGATGTCCGACCGACGAAACGAAGTGAAGTGATCGTATGAGTCACAAGGGCCACAGGCGCCCCCGGTTCAAACTCCTCGCGATGGTCTCCGCCCTGGTGCTGGGCGGTGGCGGGGTCGCCGTCGTCGCCGGCAACGCGAACGCCGGGCAGGACGGCCGCCCGGGACAGGTGACGGCCACCATCGACTGCCCGGACGTGGGCGACCGGCTCACGTCCGTACCCGACCAGGCCAGGGGCGAGGTCGACGCGAACCTCGCCCAGCTGGACGTGCAGGTGGCCGACGCCTACCGCCGGCTCGCCGCCGGGGAGGTCCGGGGCGAGGCGCAGAAGGACGCGCTCCTCGGGCGGCTGCGGGACCAGCGCTCCACGACGATCAGCAAGGTGTCCGATGCGATAGGCCGCTCCTCCGGCGGCCAGGGCGGCCGCCCGGAGGGACTCGACCAGCTCAGCGGTTGCGAGATGAAGGAGGCTCCGGCGGCGCAGGACGACGCGGCGGCCGCGGAGGCGGGTCCGGACGCGGCCGCCGCCCGGAGCGCCGGGCAGCAGGGCGGGCCGGCCAAGAGCGACTTCGTCTCCATCACCAAGGTACGGCCCAACGTGCGCACCCCCGCGCCCTCGGCGGGCGCCTCCAAGGGCTCCTTCACCTCCGAGTGCGGCCGCAACGAGAACGGCCACTTCAACCCCGACAACGTGATCGTCGCCCCCGGCGTGTCCAACGGCGCGCACCACATGCACGACTACGTAGGCAACAAGACCACCGACGCCTTCTCCACCAACGGCAGCCTCGCCGCCTCCGGAACCACCTGCGGCAACGGCGACCAGTCCACCTACTACTGGCCGGTCCTGCGGCTGCGCGACGGCAGGGCGGAGCGGGACGCCAAGGCCCCCGGGGGTGGGCAGGACGCCAACGTCGGCACGATCCTGCGGCCCAAGCAGGTCTCGATCACCTTCAAGGGGAGCCCGGTGGGGCAGGTCAAGGCGATGCCGCGGTTCCTGCGGATCATCACGGGTGACGCCAAGGCCTTCAGCAACGGCACGGCCAACGCCAACGCCTCCTGGAGCTGCACCGGCTTCGAGGACCGCCAGCTGAAGGACAAGTACCCGGTGTGCCCGAAGGGCAGCGACGTGGTGCGCACCTTCACCTTCCAGAGCTGCTGGGACGGCCGCAACACCGACAGCGCCAACCACCGCACGCACGTGGCCTTCGCGGACAAGTCGGGCCGCTGCAAGAAGGGCTTCACCGCCATTCCGCAGCTGGTGCAGCGGATCACGTACGGAGTGACGCCGGGGGCGCGGTTCGCCGTCGACAGCTTCCCCGAGCAGCTGCACAAGCCGGTGACCGATCACGGCGACTTCATCAACGTCATGTCGGACGGCCTGATGGCCAGGGCCGTGGGGTGCGTCAACAGCGGGCGCAGCTGCCGCTGATCCGGCGCTGCCGTCCGGTCCGGACGCGGCGGTGGCCCGGAGCCGAAGGGCTCCGGGCCACCGCCGCGCTCGCGCGAGGAGGACCGCCGCGGTTCACAGTCCGTTGACGCGGGCCATCCGTCCGACGACCAGGGGGGTGAAGTCGGCGGTGACGACCCGTCCGTTCCTGCGGCCGGAACGCGAGTTCTGGCGCCGTACCTGCGCCATCAGCCGGCGGCTGCGCAGGGCCATCTCCAGCTCGAACCGGGTCCGCGGGTCGCGCAGTCCGGGCCCGAAGAGCTTCTCGAGCTGCCGCATCCGGTAGCGCACCGTCTGCGGGTGCACGCTCAGGGCCTTCGCCGCCTCAGGGGCGCCTCCGCCCTCCAGCCAGGCGAGCAGGGTGACCTCCAGCCGCTCGCTCTGGCGCGGGGTCAGGTCGGCGAGCGGCCGGAGCCAGCGGGCGGCGAGGGCGTGGGCGAGGGGTTCGTCCTGGAGCAGCAGGAGGGTCGAGAGGTGGTCGTCCACGAAGACCGCCCGGTCCAGGCCGCCGCGGTTGGGCGTGAGGGTCAGCAGGCGCAGCGCCCAGCGCAGTGAGGAGGCGGTGTCGCGCAGGGGGACGGCGTGGCCGACGGCGGCGAACCGGCCGCGCAGCGGGAGTTCCAGGGCGGCGCGGGCGTCGGGGTCGGGGCTGGGGAGCAGCAGGCACGGCCGGCCGGCGAACATGCCGGCGAGGGAGTCGTCGAGTACGGCCGCCAGCTGCTGCGTTTCGCCGGGGGTGGCCAGGGCGACGGCCCGGACGGCGGGCGGGAGCGGCCAGTGGGCGGCTTCGGCGAGTTCGGCGAGGGAGCCCTCGCACGCGGTCCGGTCGTCGGTGAGGGCCCGGAAGAGTTCCTGGCGGGCCCGCTCGGGCGGGGCGGCGGGCTCCTGCCGGGCGCCCTGGCCGGCTCCGGTGCCGTCACCGGCTCCGCCGCCGTGGTCGTGGCCGTGCTCGCGCGCGGGTTCGCGCACGTCCTCCCGTACGCCTCCCCCCACGATCTCGAGGCGGCCGTCGTGGCGGTCCTCCTCGCAGCCGTGACCGGCCCGGGCCGGGGCCCCTGGGGTGGCCCGGGGCGGGGTCCCGGACGGGTCCGCGACGGGGTCCGCGCAGGGCGCGTCCCGGTCGGCGGCGTCGCGGTAGCCGAGAGCGGAAAGAAGGGCTTCTTCCACCCTCAGCCTGAGCAAATCGTCATCGATGGCATCGTTGTCATCGACAAGTGCGGAAAATCCCGGAATTCCATGCAGAAGCTCCTCCACTATCTCCGCGGCCAGCGCGGGGAGTTCCCTGCGCAGAACACGGGTCCACTCTCCGCGCGGGCGGGACCAGATGCGGTTCAGAAGTTCGCACATCGTTTCCTCGTTCTTGCCGGGGTGAGGCCTGTCCGGTGCAGGGGTGACAGGCCCGCCGGGTTGTCTGCCTCGCCAACAACCCTGTCTGTCAAGAGAGTTGCAGCCCCCACGTCCCCTTCTGGAGGGTTCCGGCCACTTTCGGTCCCGCGGGTTTGCCTTGATTTTGCCGTCGGGGACGCATGGTTGGCCGGCGACGCGGTGGCCTGTCACGACCTCCACTGGAGGGGAATCTTCCGGGGTTGTTCGATGCCTCGGAGACGCGGTGCGAGAAATTATCACGTTTCGATAAATCCTGTGGAGATGCTGCGCAGCTCCACGATGCTGCTGCACTCCGGCCCCCGAGCCCCTCGGCCGGCGCGGGAATTCCACAGCGCTGCCGGCCGTCACCGACCCCAACCCCCGGGTGCCGAGCGCCAGGTGGACCGCTCGGAGCCCGGGTGCTCAGGAGAACCGCATGCCCCTGCCCCAGCCGCACATACCCCGCTCCCACAGGGCACGACGCAGGAGTCGCCACGCGGCGGCGGCCCCCGGCGCGGCTCCGGCCGCGGGACGGCGGGCCGTCAGAAGGCCCTCCCTGCTGCCCGCCGCCGGAAGGTTGCGCCCCAGCGCCCTGTGCGCCGCCGGCGCCGCCCTCGTCTCGCTCCTCGTGGCGGCCCGAGCGGGCGCCCTGACCCGCCTGTGGGAGTTCCTCGACTTCGGGGCGGGCGTGCTCTCGCTCGTCTGCCTGACCTCGACCGTCCTGTGGGGGCTGGTGGCCACCGACCGGGTGCTGCTCGGCTCGGGCCACCGGCTGCTGGCCCAGGGCGTGCACCGCGGCCTGGCCGTGTCCGGGCTGGGCTTCCTCGCCCTGCACATCTGGGTCAAGGTGGCCGAGCGGCAGGCGGACGCCGCGGCCGCCGTGGTGCCGTTCGCGGACCCGGACCGGCCCGTCGTCATCGGCCTCGGCACCCTGGCCGGATATCTCTTCGTGGCCGTGGCCGCCTCCGGCGCCCTGCGTAGTGTGTTCGCCACCAAGAGCCGCTCCCTGTGGTGGCGGGCGCTGCACATCGGCGCCTACCCCGCGTGGGGGGCGTCGCTGCTGCACGGCCTGAAGGCGGGCCGCGCCGCCGACACCTGGGTGACGACGGCGTACGCGCTGTGCCTGGCCGGGGTCATCGCCCTGCTCGCGTTCCGGCTCAGGGCCCGCGGCCTCGGCGCCGCCTGGCAGCAGCCCTCCGTACCGCAGCCGGCCGCCTCCGGGCGGGAAGCCCCCGCCCAGCCGCCGCGCGTGCGCCCGTTCTTCATCCAGGACGTGCCCCTCGCGGACCTGCTGGTGCGGCCGAGGCCGAGCACGGGCAGGGGCGGGCCCGGCTCCCCGGCACAGCCGCCGCGGACCGGCCGTGCCCCGTACGCGGCCGCCGCCGCGGCCGGCCCGGGCGCCGACCGGACCTCCGAGCAGCTCGCCGACCGGGACCGGACGTGGTGAGCGGAGCGCCGCGCCCCGGGCTCGGCTGCGTGGGCACCCCCCGGCTGCTGGCCGGGCTCGACCGGGACCCGCGGCTCGACCGCGAGGCGCATCTGGCGGCGCACGGCCCGCTGCCCGGCTACGCCCCGGACGAACTCGTCGCCCTGGCCGAGGACATCGACCTGCGGGGGCGCGGCGGGGCCGGCTTCCCCTTCGCCCGGAAGCTGCGTGCCGTCACCGGATCCGCCCGGGAGCGGGAGGGGCCGACCGCCGTGGTGGTCAACGGCAGCGAGGGCGAGCCCAGTTGCCTCAAAGACACCGCGCTGCTGCTGCACGCCCCGCACCTGGTGCTCGACGGCGCCCTGCTGGCCGCCGCCGCGGTCGGCGCGCAGGAGGTGGTGGTGGCCGTCACCCGGGCGGACGTGGAGCGCTCGGTACGGGACGCCGTCGAGGAACGCGGCCCGGGCGGCCGGCGGGTGCGGGTGTCGCGGCTGCCCGAGCGCTTCGTGACCGGCGAGGGGACGGCCCTGGTGGGCGGGCTGAACGGCGGCGCGGCGCTGCCGTCCGGGCGGCGGGTGCGGACCAGCGAGCGGGGGCTGGGCGGGGTGCCGACCCTGCTGTCGAACACCGAGACCTACGCCCAGCTCGCCGTCGCCGCCCGGATGGGCGCCCCCGACTACCGCGCGGCCGGCCTGCCCTCGGAGCCGGGCACCGTGCTGCTGACCGTCGCCGGGCACACGGTCGTCGAGACGCCGACGGGCACCTCGCTGGCGTACGTCCTCGACCTGTGCGGCACCCGCACCGGCCAGGGCGTGCTGGTCGGCGGGTACCACGGCCGGTGGCTGGACCCCGGCGCGGCCCGCTCGGCGGACGTCTCGCGCGGCTCGCTCTCCGCCTTCGGCGCGGTGCTGGGCGCGGGGGCGGTGCTGCCGCTGCCCGAGGACACCTGCCCGGCCGGCGAGGTCGCGCGGGTGACGCGCTGGATGGCGAAGGAGTCGGCGGGGCAGTGCGGGCCGTGCGTACGGGGGCTGCCCGCGCTGGCCGACGTCCTGGAGGACGCGGTACGGGGCGGGGGGCGCGGCGCCCTCGACGCCGTGGAGGCCCGGCTGAGAGCCGTCCGGGGCCGCGGGGCGTGCAGCCACCCCGACGGCACCTCGCACTTCGTGGCCTCCGCGCTCGCCGCGTTCCCCGACGAGTTCCGCGACCACGCCCTCGGCAGCGGCTGCGGGCGGCGGATCGTGGGCGCGCTGCCGCTGCCGCTGGACGAGAGCCCCCCGGAGCGGCTGGTGGTGGACTGGACGCTGTGCAAGGGGCACGGGCTGTGCGTGGACATCCTTCCGGACGTCGTACGGCTCGACGCGGACGGCTACCCGGCGGAGGCCTCCATGCCGGTGCCGGGCCCGCTGCGGCCCAAGGCGCTGCGGGCGGTGCGGCGCTGCCCGGCCCTCGCGCTGCGCATCCAGGAATGAGCGGGCGCACGAGTGCGGGACGCGCCCGAGTTCATTCTTGGCGCGATCTGACAAATTCCCGCGGGTTTCGGTTTCCGCCGCCGTTCGCCCCGTATCAATGACGGCAGGCAATGAGCACCACGGGACCCCATCCCAAGGAGAGATCGTGAAGACAATGCGCCGGGAGATAATCGCCGGGTCGGCAGTCGCGGTACTGCTGCTGACGGCTGGTTGCGGTATCGCCGACAAACCCGCTTCGAAGGCGAATGCGGTACAGCCCGCAGGAGCCGGGAAGCAGCTCGGCGCATACGGTTCCGACGGGGGTTCCGGATACGGGTCGGCGAACGGATCGGGGTACGGCGAAGGCTCCGGGGCCGCCCCGGCCGGCGGGGCCGGACAGAGCGGGCCGGCCGGGAAGCTCCAGGTGCGGGAGATCCCGGCCCTCGGCTCCGGGGTCGCCGACGGCGAGGGGTTCACCCTCTACCGCTTCGACAAGGACACCGCCAAGCCCCCGAAGTCCAACTGCGAGGGCGACTGCGCCAAGGCGTGGCCGGTCGTCCCGGCGGACGAGGCCTCCGCGGGGGCGGGCATCGACGCGGCCCTGCTCGGTTCGGTGACCCGGGCCGACGGGAGCAAGCAGCTGACGGTCGGGGGCTGGCCGGTGTACCGCTACGCCAAGGACACCAAGGCGGGCGACGCCCTCGGCGAGGGGGTCGGAGGCACCTGGCACGTCCTGGGTCCCGACGGGAAACCGGCCGGAGCCGGAAAGGCCCCGGGGATGCAGGGACAGGCGATGGAAAAGGAAGGAGGTGCGAAGGAGGAGGCGAAATCCGCGGTTTCGGTCCGGCAGAATCCCCAGCTCGGCAACATTCTCCAGAATGCGGAGGGCTGGACCCTTTACCGGTTCGACAAGGACAGCGCCTGGCCGATGAAAATCGGCTGCGTGGATTCCTGCACGGACACCTGGAAGCCCGCCGAGCCCGTCGACGCCTCGCAGGTCTCGGGAATCGAAGCCAAACTGGTCGGTTCGGTGAAACGGCCCGACGGGACGGAGCAGCTGACGATCGACTGCTGGCCCGTCTACACGTTCACCGGTGACAAGGCACCCGGTGAGGCCAACGGCCAGGGCAAGCAGGGCCTGTGGTGGGCCGTCACCGACAAGGGGAAGAAGGCGAAGGCGGCAGGCTGACCCTGCCGGGACGCCCCCATTGACGTGGTGCCCGGCCCCCCTCCCCTCCCCGCCGGGCACCACCCCCCCTCCCCCTTCGTCCCCGATCAGCCCGTGAGGTCGCCATGTTCCCGTTCCGCCGCCCCGGCCGCCGCCTCCTCCCCGCGGCCGCCGCCGCGCTGTGCGGCGCCCTGCTGGCCGGCGGCTGCGGCGCGGAGCGGCCCGCGCACGGCGGCGCGTCGGCCCACGGAGCGCAGGGAGCGCACGCAGCGCACGGAGCACCCGCGGGCGACGGCTCCTCCCCCGCGAAGACCGCCACGGTCGAGGAGCTCGCCGCCGCCCTGGGGTGCAGTGCCGAGGTGAGCATGCAGGCCGACGAGCTGCGCCAGGGGGCCTGCGCGACCGGGCAGGGCGCCTACCGCATGACCACCTTCGCCGCCGAACAGGGCCTGCGCTCCTGGCTGGCCGAGACCCGGGTGTACGGCGGGGTCTACCTGGTGGGTGACCGCTGGGTCGTGACCGCCCAGTCGGCGGACGCCCTGACCGCGTTGCGCGAACGCCTCGGCGGGACGTTGGAGAACGGCTCCGGGCACGCCGGCCACTGACCCCGCAACGCACGCGGCGCGTCAGCCAGTTGTCCGGAAATCCAGTCATTCGCGAGGTGGACGGAAGAGCACAGGAGCCGCCCTCGGGGATGATTCGCCCCGCCGCCGCGTGCCCCAGGGTGGGCAGGGAATCGTCCCTCTCCGAAAGGAACGGCCCTTCGTGCGCACGAAACGGCTCGCACCCCTGCTCGCCGCCGCCGGCCTCCTCACGACCCTCCCCCTCCTGTCCGCCACCCGGGCGGCCGCCGCCCCCGCCGACTACGGGCCGCAGCAGCCCTCCTGGCACCGGTGCAGCGCCGAGCAGCCGGCGTCGTACGAGTGCGCGACCGTCAAGGTGCCGCTCGACTACCAGCGGCCCCGCGGCAGGACCATCGACCTCGCGATATCCCGGATCAAGAGCCCGGACCCCGCCCGACGGCACGGCGTCATGCTCCTGAACCCCGGCGGACCCGGCGGCTCCGGCCTCGACCTGCCGCTGATGATGGATGGGGCGATGCCCAAGGAGGTCAGGGAGCGGTACGACCTGATCGGCTTCGACCCCCGGGGCGTCGGGGCCAGCAGCCCGATCAGCTGCGGACTGACCGACGCGGAGCAGAGCATCGACCGCCCGTACCGCCCGGAGACCTTCCCGTCCGACGTCGCCTGGGCGCGGACCGTCGCGGACAAGTGCCGCGAGAAGGCCGGTGCCGTGCTTCCGTACATCACCACCCGCAACACGGCCCGTGACATGGACGCGATCCGCTCGGCCCTGGGCGAGCGGAAGATCTCCTACGTCGGCTACTCGTACGGGACCTACCTCGGGGCGGTCTACACGCAGATGTTCCCGTCCCGGACCGACCGCTTCGTCCTGGACAGCGGGGTCGACCCGCAGCGGCTCTGGCGGGGGATGCTCCAGGTGTGGGCCACGGAGGCCGAGCCCGCCTTCGCCCGCTGGACGCGGTGGACGGCGGAACGCGACGCCGAGTACCGGCTCGGGGCGACGCCGGAGGCGGTGTCGGCGGCCTTCTGGGGGCTGGTGGCGCGGGCCGACCGGGACCCGATCGAGTTCCAGGGGACGAAGGTGACGGGCGATGACATCCGGTCGGCCCGCGCCCTGTTCTTCTACCCGCGGGAGGCGGCCCCCTTCGTCAGCGCGCTCAAGGCCGCTGCCGAAGGCACCCCGCCGCCCGCCGGCCTGGCCGTGCCGGACCTGAAGAAGACGCTGCGGGGTGCCGAGCCGGCCTCCGACAACGGCACGGCCGTCTTCTGGTCCGTGGTGTGCGGGGACACCGGCTCCTGGCCGCGCGATCCCGGACAGTACGCGCGGGACGCGGCGCGGGACAAGGCCCGGTACCCGCTGTACGGGGACTTCGCCTCCAACATCAAGCCGTGCGCCTTCTGGCAGCGGCCCGCCGAGGCGGCCACGCCCATGAAGACCCGGGCGAACGTGCTGACCGTGCAGAACGAATGGGACTCCCAGACCCCGCTCGTCAGCGGGCAGGGCCTGCACCGGTCGCTGAAGGGCTCCCGGATGGTCCTCGCGGCGGGCGGGGAGGGCCACGGGGTGTACCTGGCGGATCCCCGCTCCTGCGCCAACGCCCCGGTCAACTCCTACCTGGCGACGGGCCGGCTGCCCGCCCGGGACGTGACCTGCCGGACCCCGCAGGACGCGGACCGGCAGCGCGGCGCCCTGACGTCGCCGCTGCCGGTCCCGGCCGGCCCCCTGCGGTTCTGACGCCCGGACGGCCTTCGGCGCTCCGCAGGACGCAACACCCGCGAAGGGCTTCGCACCCGGGCACCGCCGCGCCATCATGGGCGGTGCCCGGGTCGTGCCATCGGGGGACCACGGCCGGGCCGTGATGTCCGGGGGGACACGTGTCCGCATCCGTACGCCCGCAGTCGGCGCCGCCGTCGTCCGCACCCCGCGGCCGGGGCGTCCTCGAAGGAGCCTTCGCCCTGCTGGAGGCGCTGCGCCGGCACGGCGAGGAGGCCGGCGTGACCGAACTGGCCCTGGCCTGTCAGGTGCCCAAGGCGACCGTGCACCGGCTGCTGGACCAGCTGGTGGCGCTCGGCGCCGTCGAGCGGTGCGGCGCCCGCTACCGCCTCGGCGCCCAGCTGTACCGGATCGGCGAGGCCTGGCAGCCGCACCCGGGGCTGCGGCCGGCGTCCCGGCTCCCGCTGCACCGGCTGCGCGCGGCGACCGGGGCCAGCGTGGTGCTGACCGTGCTGTACGAGGACCAGGCGCTGACCGTGAACTCGGTGCCCGGGGTGCTGGAGCCCGCGCTGCCGGTCCGCGACGGTGCGGGCTTCCGGCTGGACACGGCGGCGGGCCGTGCCCTGCGCGGCCCGGCCCGGCCCGGGGCGGTGCTGGACCGGGAGGAGGTCATGGAGGGGGTGTGCTGCGCCGCGCTGCCGGTGCGCGCACCCGACGGCCGTGCGGTGGCGGCGCTGGCCGCGCTCGTTCCGGCGGGGCAGCCGCTGGGCCGGCTCGCCCAGGCCGTCGCAGAGGCCTGTGCCGCGATCACCCGGGGGCTGGCGCGCGGGGTGCCGGGCCCCGCGGGGCTGCCGCCGGGACTGCTGCGCTGAACCGCCGTGCGCGTTCCACTGAGCGGAACGCGCGTAGAACCGCGGCCGCCCGGCAGCGCACAGTGGTGGAGCCGCCGGGGGGACCGGCGCTCACACGACACTTCCGGGGGATTCCACCATGAGCCGCAGCATCGCCCGCTTCGCCGCCGCCACCCTGCTCGCCCTGGGGGGCGTCGCCGGGTTCGCGGGGGCCGCCCAGGCCGAACCCGTCGACTACGTACGGATCGAGCTGCTGGAGCTGACCTGCCACCAGCAGAGCGAGGGCGACCACGACGAGGCGTACCTCAAGGTCACCGACGCGAACGGCAACCAGGTCAAGGTCTGGCCGGGGAGCCTGAAGTACCAGACGATGGGCACGAACTACGTGCGCTCGATGGAGGACGGGAACGGCAACGCCGCCCTCGTCCTCGGCAAGCAGCAGGCCCGCACCCTGACCCTGTGGGACTACGACACGACCAGCCCGGACGACAAGCTGGGCGCGACGCTGGCCACCGGGAGCGAGTTCGGCGGCGAGGTCCAGTACCGCTCCCTGGAGGGCTCCGGCGGGGTGTACACGATCGCCTACCGCGTGATCGACATCTGAGCCGGGACCGGAGCCGGGTCAGCCGAGCAGGGCGTACACCGTCGAGGCCTTCGCCGCCGGGTCCGGGCTGCCGTCCGGGGTCATGGTGATGTCGGCGAAGGCCATGCGCTTGCCGAGTTTGGTGATCCGCACGTCGATCAGCACGTCCGCGCCCGTCACCGGCCGCTGGAAGCTCGTCGACTGCTGGACGGTGGTCATCGGGCCGTACGCTCCGCGCGCGGCGGAGATGGCGACGACGGTGGCGGTGTCGGCCGCGGCCATCAGGGCCTGGCCCGACAGGCCGCCGCCGTCGCGCGCCAGGGCGTCGGACCAGGGCAGCCGCAGGACGGCGTGCCGCTCGCCGGTCTCCTCGACGGAGAGGCCGAGGGCGAGCACCCAGGGAGCGAAGTTGTCGCTGAGGATCTTGTCCGCGTCTGCCGGTGTCAACGTCACCCGCCGATTGTGGCGGCCCGGCGCGGGCCGCCACAACTCCCTAGAGGCCGGCGGCGAGTTCCGTGCCCTGGCGGATGGCCCGCTTGGCGTCGAGTTCGGCGGCCACGTCGGCGCCGCCGATCAGGTGCGCCTCGACGCCTTCGGCGCGCAGCGCCTCGTACAGGTCGCGGCGGGGTTCCTGGCCGGTGCACAGGACGACCGTGTCGGCGGGCACCAGGTGCGGCTCGCCGCCGACGGTGATGTGCAGGCCCTCGTCGTCGATCCGTTCGTACGTCGCCCCGGCGACCGAGACGACCCCGCGGTGCTTGAGCTCCGCGCGGTGGATCCAGCCGGTGGTGGTGCCGAGGCCGGCGCCGACCTTGGTGGTCTTGCGCTGGAGCAGGGTCACCTGGCGGGGGGAGGCCGGCCGCTCGGGGGCGGTGAGGCCGCCGGGGCCGGCGTAGGCGGTGTCGACGCCCCAGTGGCGGAAGTAGACCTCGGGGTCCTGCGAGGCGCCCTCGCCGCTGTCGGTGAGGAACTCGGCGACGTCGAAGCCGATGCCGCCGGCGCCGACGACGGCCACGCGCTCCCCGACGGGGACGCCGTCGCGCAGCACGTCGAGGTAGCTGACGACGTCGTCCCGGTCCACGCCCTCCAGGGCGGGGGTGCGGGGGGTGACGCCGGTGGCGACGACGACCTCGTCGTAGCCGCGCAGGGTGTCCACGTCGGCGCGGGTGTCGAGGCGGACGTCGACGCCCTGGGCCGCGAGCTGGGTGCCGAAGTAGCGGATGGTCTCCTCGAACTCCTCCTTGCCCGGGATCCGGCGGGCCACGTCGAGCTGGCCGCCGATGTGGCCGGAGGCTTCGAAGAGGGTGACGGCGTGGCCGCGTTCGGCGGCGGTGACCGCGCAGGCGAGGCCGGCCGGGCCGGCGCCGACGACCGCGACGCGCTTCTTGCGCCGGGTGGGCGAGAGCACGAGCTCGGTCTCGTGGCAGGCGCGCGGGTTGACCAGGCAGCTGGTGATCTTGCCGCTGAAGGTGTGGTCGAGGCAGGCCTGGTTGCAGCCGATGCAGGTGTTGATGGTCTCGGGGCGCCCGGCGGCGGCCTTGGCGACGAAGTCGGAGTCGGCCAGGAAGGGGCGGGCGAGGGAGACCAGGTCGGCGCGGCCGTCGGCGAGGATCTCCTCGGCCTTCTCGGGGGTGTTGATGCGGTTGCTGGTGACGAGCGGGACGCTCACCGCGCCCATCAGCCGCTTGGTGACCCAGGTGTAGGCGCCGCGCGGGACGGAGGTGGCGATGGTGGGGATGCGGGCCTCGTGCCAGCCGATGCCGGTGTTGATGATCGTCGCGCCGGCCGCCTCGACCTCCTTGGCGAGGCGCACGACCTCTTCCAGGGTGGAGCCGCCCGGGATCAGGTCGAGCATCGAGAGCCGGTAGATCAGGATGAAGTCGTCGCCGACGGCCGCACGGGTACGCCGGACGATCTCCAGCGGGAAGCGCACGCGGTTCTCGTACGCGCCGCCCCAGCGGTCGGTGCGCTTGTTGGTGGCGGCGGCGATGAACTCGTTGACCAGGTAGCCCTCGGAGCCCATGATCTCGACGCCGTCGTAGCCGGCGAGCTTGGCCAGGCGGGCGGCGCGGACGAAGTCCTCGATGGTTTCCTCGACCTCGGCGCCGGTGAGCTCGTTCGGGACGAAGGGGCTGATGGGGGCCTGGATCGCGGTGGGTGCGACGAGGTCCTTGTGGTAGGCGTAGCGGCCGAAGTGGAGGATCTGCATCGCGATCTTCCCGCCCTCGGCGTGCACCGCGTCGGTGATCACCCGGTGCTCGGCGGCCTCCTCCTCGGTGGTGAGGCGGGAGCCGCCCTCGAAGGGGCGCCCGGCGTCGTTCGGGGAGATGCCCCCGGTGACGATCAGGCCCGCGCCGCCGCGCGCGCGCTCGGCGTAGAAGGCGGCCAGGCGCTCGAAGCCGCCCTCGTGCTCTTCCAGGCCGGTGTGCATCGATCCCATGATCACGCGGTTCGGCAGGGTGGTGAAGCCGAGGTCCAGGGGGCTCAGCAGGTGCGGGTACCGGCTCTGGGAACTCATGAGGGGGCGCCTCCTCGCGCGGGGGTGATGCTCCCGTTGTAGCGAGGGGAGGGCGGTTTTGCAACTAGGTGCAAAACCGAGTGCGGTCCCTCCGGCCCGGGATTGCGGGGGACGGGGGCCCCTCCCGCCGGACGCTGTGGCGCAGTTCACGCCCCGCCCCGCGCGGGCCGGGACCCGGGCGGGTCAGTGGATGACCCGGAAGCTGCGCCAGGGAAGGGTGCGCGGGGCGGTGACGTTCGACAGGGTCGTGGCCACGTAGACCCCCTCGGCCCCGTCGACCTCGCCGCAGTTCTCCGTCCGGTACAGGACGATGTCCACGAGGGTGTTGTTCTCGACGTGGGTGGCCCCCTTCGGAATGCGGATCCGGTGGCAGCCCTTGACGGGGGTGTTGGAGTAGCTCAGCTCGGCCGGCGAGTCGTGGCCGCGGAAGGTGAGCACGCCCACGGTGCTCCGGCCCATGCCCGAGCAGGCGGTGGCGGTCAGCAGCAGTGCCGCGGCCCCCACGATGGTGCTGATCCGTCGGCTGTGGGACATGGCGCGGTCCTCGTCTGTGCGGTGGTGGCGGTGTCCTTGCCCACAGCTTTGCCCGGCGGAGCGCGCGTGGCTTGCGCTGCTCGGCCGACCGGATGAACAGGCCGGGGAACGCGGTGGAGCCGGACCGGAGCGGACCCGGCTCCACGGACCTCACGCCCGCCGGAGGCGGACCGTGACGATCTGGAACGGCCGCAGGGTGAGGGGGACCCTGCCGTCGGGCGCGGGGGCACCGACCGCCGAGCCCGCCAGGGGGCGCTCCAGCAGGTCGCTCTCGACCGCCGCCACGACCGGGAAAGCCGGCGAGAGAGCCGCCCGGGCGCGTCCGCCGCGGGACTCGTAGAGGCGTACGACCACGTCCCCGCTGCGGTCCTCCGCCAGCTTGACCGACTCCACCACCACCGCGTCGTCGTCGACGGCCAGCAGCGGGGCGACCGGCCCCGCGCCCCGCAGCACGCGTTCGGGCAGGTTGAAGGCATGGCCCTCGCGCACCGCGTCCCCGATCCCCGCGCCGGGTGCGAGCGCGTAGCGCAGGGTGTGGCGGCCCTGGTCGGTCTCGGGGTCCGGGTAGCGGGGGGCGCGCAGCAGGGAGAGGCGGACGGTGGTGGTCTGGCCGCCGTCCGCGCGCATCCCGCGCGTGACGTCGTGCCCGTACGTGGAGTCGTTGAGCAGCGCCACGCCCCAGCCGGGTTCCCCGGCGTGGATCCAGCGGTGGGCGCAGATCTCGAACTTGGCCGCCTCCCACGAGGTGTTGGTGTGGGTGGCGCGGTGGACGTGGCCGAACTGGGTCTCGGAGGCGGTGTGTTCGGCCTTGACGTCGAGGGGGAAGGCGGCCTTGAGGAACTTCTCCGTCTCGTGCCAGTCCACCTCCGTGGTGATCTCCACCGCCTTGGCCCCGGCCCGCAGGGTGAGGGCCTGGGTGACGGCGGAGGAGCCGAAGGTGCGGGAGACGGTGACGGTGCAGGAGTCCCGCTCCCGCTCGGTCACCTCCAGGGAGTCGAGGGCGACGAGGTCGGTGACCTTGTTGCGGTAGAAGGCGTCGACGTCCCAGGCGTCCCACATGTTCGGGAAGTCGGGGTGGACCTGGAGCAGGTTCGCGGCGCCGCCGGGGGCGAGGGCCTCGCGGCCGCCCTCCAGGTCGTACGCGGAGACGATCAGGCCGCGCCCGTCGACCTCCACGAGCAGCCGCCCGTTGGCCAGGACGTGCCCGCCGCCGTGCCGCTCCTCCACCGTGACCGGCTGTGCGGCCGGCCGCGGCCGGGCCGCCCCGCCGGCCGGGATCCCGCGCCGCTCGTGCGGGGCGCAGTTGAAGACCAGCTCCTCCTCGCCCCGGCCCGCGAGGGCGGTCTGCGCGTCGAGGGTGATGCCGGCCAGCTCCCGGCGCACCTCCTCGTAGGTCGCGCGGGCCTCGCGGTGCACCCAGGCGATGGAGGAGCCGGGGAGGATGTCGTGGAACTGGTGCAGCAGGACGGTCTTCCAGATGCGCTCCAGATCCTCGTACGGGTAGCGGAAGTCCGGGACGCGCACGGCGGCCGTCGCCGCCCACAGCTCGGCCTCGCGCAGCAGCGACTCGCTGCGCCGGTTGCCCTGTTTGGTCCGGGCCTGGGAGGTGTAGGTGCCGCGGTGGAGCTCCAGGTAGAGCTCGCCGGCCCACACGGGCGCGTCCTCGTACTCGGCGCGTGCCTTCTCGAAGAAGGCGTCGGGGCGCTCGATCTCCACGCGTGGGGAGCCTTCCAGGTCCCGCTGGCGCCGGGCCCGGGCCAGCATCTCGCGGGTGGGGCCGCCCCCGCCGTCGCCCCAGCCGAAGGGCACCAGGGAGCGCGAACCCCGGCCCTTCTCGCGGTAGTTGCGGGCGGCATGGGCCAGCTGGGCGCCGCCGAGGTCGCTGTTGTAGGTGTCGACCGGCGGGAAGTGCGTGAAGACGCGGGTGCCATCGATGCCCTCCCACCAGAAGGTGTGGTGCGGGAACCGGTTGACCTGGGACCAGGAGATCTTCTGGGTCAGGAACCACTGGGCGCCGGAGAGCCGGACGAGCTGGGGCATCGCGGCGGTGTAGCCGAAGGAGTCGGGCAGCCAGACGTTCCTGGTCTCGATGCCGAACTCGTCCAGGAAGAACTTCTTGCCGTAGAGGAACTGCCGGGCCATGGCCTCGCCGCCGACCATGTTGGTGTCGGACTCCACCCACATGCCGCCGACCGGCACGAACTGCCCGTCCGCGACCTTCTTCTTCACCCGCTCGAAGAGTGCGGGCCGGTGGGTCTTGACCCAGTCGAGCTGCTGAGCCTGCGACATGGCGAAGACGAACCCGGGGTGCTCGTCCATCAGAGCGATCATGTTGGAGGTGGTGCGGGCCACCTTGCGGACGGTCTCGCGCAGCGGCCACAGCCAGGCCGAGTCGATGTGGGAGTGGCCGACCGCGCTGATCCGGTGCGCGGAGGCGTGCGCCGGGGCGGCCAGCACCCCGGCCAGGCGGGCGCGGGCGGCGGCGGCCGTGCCGGCGACGTCGTCGAGGTCGACCTCGTCGAGCGCGCGGTCGACGGCGCGCAGGATCTGGTAGCGCCGTGCGTCGTCCTCGCCGAGCTGGGTCATCAGGTCGTGGAGGACCTCGAGGTCCTGTACGAGTTCCCAGACCTCGGTCTCGAAGACGGTGAGGTCCATCCGGGCGAGCCGGTACAGCGGCCGGTCGCCGCTGGTGAGCCGGTCGCCCTCGTAGGTGGGTGCGTGCTCCACCAGGACGGGGTTGGAGGCGGCCTCGACGTACCACTCGATCCGTTCGCCGCCCGCCGCGGAGTCCGCCACGCGCACCCAGTCGTTGTACGGGTTGAGGGCCTTGACCTCGCTGCCGTCGGCCCGGTGGACCAGTCCCTCGCACTGGAAACCGGGCATCATCCGGTCGAAGCCGAGGTCGAGGACGGCCTCGACGGTGCGGCCCGCCCACTCGGCGGGGACGGTGCCGGTGACCTTGAACCAGGTGGTCCCCCAGGCCCGCCCCCACGCGTCGCCGCTCGCGCAGGGCGCGTACGGGGCGGCGAGCGCCTCGGAGACGGGGACCGGTTCGCCGGGGGCGTCCCAGCGCTCGACGGCCAGGGGCCGCGGGCGGGAGCGGACGGCGGGCCGGATGCGCTCCCCGAGGACCCGGCGGAGGCGGTGTTCGGTGATGCTGCGGTCGTCGTGCATGACGGGGGCTCCAGGAGATCGCGGGCAGGAGGACGGAGAGCGGTGGAGGGCCGGCGGCGGACGGTGCGGGCGCGCGGCGGTCAGAGTTTGACGGCCCCCTCGCCCACTCCCTTGAAGAAGAAGCGCTGGAGGGCGAAGAAGAGCAGCATCATCGGGACGAGCGCGGCCATGGCGCCGGCGGCGACGATCCGCTGGTCGCTGGTCGTGGTGGCGCCGGCCAGGGTCTTCAGACCGAGCTGCAGGGTGTAGTGGTCGCTGTCGGTGAGGACGAGCAGCGGCCACAGGAAGTCGTCCCAGGCCCCCATGAAGCTGGTGATGCAGACGACGGCCAGGGCGCCCCGGGCGGACGGGAGGAACACCCGGGTGAAGCGGGTCCACTCCCCCGCACCGTCCAGGACCGCCGCCTCCTCGATCTCCTTGGGCACGGCGAGGAAGGCCGCCCGCATGATCATGATGTTGAGGACGGAGACCGCGCCGGGCAGCCAGACCCCGACGAGGGTGTCGATCAGGCCCATCCCGCGCACCGTGAGGAACATCGAGATCATCACGGATTCGAAGGGGAACATCAGGGTCGCCACCAGGACGGTGAAGACCGCCTCGCGGCCCTTCCAGGCGGCCCGGGAGAGGGCGTAGCCGCCCATCGCCGCGAAGAGCGCGTTGGAGGCGACCGCCAGCACCGCCACCACCAGGGTGTTGCCCACGTACTGGACGAGCGGGAAGGACTCGGCGACGCGCAGGTAGTTGTCGAGGGTGGGCCGCGAGGGGAGCAGCCCGTCGTAGACGTTCTCGGTGCGGCCGCGGACCGAGGTCAGGAACTGCCAGACGATCGGCCCGAGCATCAGGACGAGCGTCAGCAGGAGCACCGCGTAGCGGACGGCGAGGCCCGTCCGGCGGCGCCGGCGGCCGGCCCCGGTGGTGGTCAAGCAGCTCCCCCCTTCGTGAGCCTGTGCCCCAGCAGGCTGAAGGCCAGGGTCAGGAGGAACAGCAGGAGGGAGAGGGCGCAGGCGTAGCCGGTCTCCCCGGCGAAGCCGAGGCCGACCTGCCGGATGAGGAACGGCAGGGTGCGGGCGCCGCCGCCGGGGCCGCCGCTCTCGCCGCCCAGGATGTAGATCTCGGTGAAGACGCGCAGCGCCGAGATCGCGGAGAGGGTGCCCACCAGCAGCATCATCGGCTTGACCTGGGGGACGGTGATGCTGAAGAAGCGGCGGACGGGGCCGGCCCCGTCGAGGGCGGCCGCCTCGTGGAGGGAGGCGGGGACGTTCCCGAGGGCCGCCAGGTAGAAGACCATGTAGTAGCCGAGGCCCTTCCACACCGTCACGAACATGGCGGAGACGAGCAGCAGGGTGCTGTCGGTGAGGAAGGGGACCGGCTCGGAGATCACGCCGATCGCCCGGAACACGGTGTTGACCAGTCCGTCGCTGCGCAGCACCCACTGCCAGATCAGGCCGACGACGACGGCCGAGGCGATGACCGGGGTGTAGAACGCGGAGCGGAAGAAGCCGATGCCGGGGACCTCCTCGCGGACCAGGACCGCGAGGGCCAGCGGCAGCAGGACCAGGCAGGGGACGACGACCAGCAGGTAGAGCACGCTGTTGCCGGCGGCGGTCCAGAAGTCCGGGTCGGCCAGCGCGCGCGTGTAGTTGTCGAAGCCGACGAAGGAGCCGCCGCGCAGGATCCGGGCGTCGGTGAAGGACAGGACGACGGTGTTGAGGAACGGCCAGATGCCGAACAGGGCCGCGGTCACCAGCCCGGGGGCGAGGAACAGGTAGGGGGTCCACCACCTGCGGTGCACGAGCCCGGTGTCGGCCTCCATGGCCCGGCGAGACCGGCGCAGGCGCCTGCGGTCGCGCCGGGCGGCCGCCGCGGCGGCGCGGGCGGCGGGAGCCGCCGGGGCGGGGGCCGTCACGAGCGGTTCCCGGCGGCGAGCAGCCGGTTGGCCTCCTCCTGGGCCCTGCGCACCGCCGCACGGGGGTCCTGCTCGCCCTGGATGGCCTTCTGCACCTCCCGCACCACCGCGTCGCCGACCTGGTTGGTCCACTGGACGGGGGTGTTGGCGTCGAGGTCCGCCGTCTTCAGCTGCTCGGCGCCGATGGCGCGGGCCAGCGTCTCGGGGTCGTTGCCGTCGCCGCGGTCGGTGAAGCGCGGGTCCGCCAGGCCCTTGGCGTTGGAGGGGTAGATCGTCGCGTTCCGCGAGAACTCCACCTGGTTGGGGCCGTTGGTGACCCACTGGGCGAACTCCGCGGCGGCGTCGGGGTGTTCGGTGTCCTTGCGGATGCCGAGGGACTGCGCGTAGATGCCGATGTGGCCGAGCGTGCCGGTGACGGCGCCCGCGACCCGGGTGCGTGCGTAGACCTGCGGGGCGTTCGTGCGGATGTCCCTGACGAAGCCCGGGGAGCCGGGGCCGAAGACGAGTTTGCCCGCGCCGTACAGCTGGTTGATGTCGTCGGCCTTCAGGAGGGACTCCTTGGGCATGGCGCCCTTGGCGTAGAGGTCCTTCATCCGCTCGACCCAGGCGACGGCCCGGTCGGTGTCGAAGGTGAACCGGTCCCGCGCGTCGTTCAGCAGCGGGACGCCCATCTTCTGCCAGTCGCCCGGCAGCCGCCCCTTGGGGTCGGCCATGAACGCGGCGTACCGGCCGCCGGAGCGCGCGGCGATCTGCTCGGCGTAGTCGAAGAACTGCTCGACGCTGGTCGGGGGCTTGTCGGGGTCCAGGCCGGCCTTCGCGAACAGGTCCTTGTTGTAGGTGAGGATCTCGGGGGTCACGTACCACGGGTAGGCGTACACGCCGTCGCCCTTGCCGGGCAGCCTGAACTGCTCCCAGGCACCGCGGACGTACTCCCCGGCGGCCTTCCCGTCGAGCCGGGCCACGTCCGCGAGCATCCCGCGGTCCCCCAGGAGCTGGAAGGAGTCGGTGGAGAGGTTGACCACGTCCGGCAGGGCCCCGGCCTGGGCGTCGGCGACGAGCTTCTCGTTGTAGCCGTCGCCGGGGACGTCCTCCCACTTCACCCTGACGGCCGGGTACTTCGCCTCGAAGGAGTCGATGACGCCCTGGACGTAGGCGGTGAACTTCGGTTTCAGCTGAAGGGTCCGGAAGGTGATCTCGCCGGACACCTCGCCGGTTCTGCGGGCCTCTTCGGCGCCCGCGCCGCCACCGCCCAGGCCGCATCCGGCCGCCGACAGCAGGCCGGCGGCCACCAGCGTGACGAGGGCCGTGCGGGTCGCGGGGGAACGCGTCATCGTCGCCGCCTTCGGGAGAGGTTCCGGCTCCGCTGCCGGAGGGCGGTGCCCACGCTGGCCGCCGGGGAAGGGGCCGTCAACGAGGCCTGCGCCCCGTTGGCCTAAAGCGGTTCGCCGCCCGCACCCGACGCTCGCGCGGACACCGCGGCGCGGGCCCGGCCCGGGCCGTTAACACGGGGAGGGGGCGGCTGCCAGGCCTTCACCGGCCTCCGACCCGAACGGATCATGGATTTTGCTTGATCAACGCAATGTGATGCAGTGATCACCCACCGTTTCCACCCGCTCGCGAAGGAACCGCCATGCGCACGGTCCGAGAGTCGGTCCTCGACGTCCTGCGAACCCGTGGGATGACCACGGTCTTCGGCAATCCCGGGTCGACGGAACTGCCCATGCTCAAGCAGTTCCCGGACGACTTCCGCTACGTCCTGGGGCTCCAGGAGGCGGTGGTCGTCGGCATGGCCGACGGCTTCGCGCTCGCCTCCGGCACCACCGGCCTGGTCAACCTGCACACCGGCCCGGGCACGGGCAACGCGATGGGCGCGATCCTGAACGCCCGCGCCAACCGCACCCCCATGGTCGTCACCGCCGGCCAGCAGGTCCGCGCCATGCTCACCATGGAGGCCCTGCTGGCCAACCCGCAGTCCACCCTGCTGCCCCAGCCCGCCGTGAAGTGGGCGTACGAGCCGCCGCGCGCGGCCGACGTCGCCCCCGCCCTGGCCCGCGCCGTGCAGATCGCCGAAACCCCGCCGCAGGGGCCGGTGTTCCTCTCGCTGCCGATGGACGACTTCGACGTGGTGCTCGACGAGGCCGAGGACCGGGCCGCCCTGCGGACCGCGGCCCGCACCGTGACGCACGCGGCCACCCCCTCCGCCGAGGTGGTCCGGCGGCTGGCCGCGCGCCTGGCCGGTGCCCGCAGCGCCGTCCTCGTCGCCGGCAACGACGTCGACGCCGCCGGGGCCTGGGACGCCGTCGTGGAACTGGCCGAACGCACCGGCCTGCCCGTCTGGTCGGCGCCCACCGAGGGCCGGGTCGCCTTCCCGAAGTCCCACCCCCAGTACCGCGGGACGCTGCCGCCTGCGATCGCACCGCTGTCACGCTGCCTGGAGGGCCACGACCTGGTCCTGGTGATCGGCGCCCCGGTGTTCTGCTACTACCCCTACGTCCCCGGCGCCTACCTGCCCGAGGGCGCCGAGCTGGTGCTGCTGACCCGGGACGCGGACGAGGCCGCCCGGGCCCCCGTCGGGGACGCGCTGGTCGCCGACCTCGCCCTGACGGTACGGGCGCTGCTGGCCGAGCTGCCCGTACGAGAGCCGGCGCCCCCGGCCGGGCGGATCGAGCGGGCCGAGTCCGTCGCGGACGTGGACGGGGTGCTCACCCCGCTCGCCGCCATGACGGCCATCGCCCAGGGCGCCCCCGGCAACACCCTGTGGGTCAACGAATCCCCGTCCAACCTGGGCCAGTTCCACGACGCCACCCGCATCGACACCCCCGGCTCCTTCCTCTTCACGGCGGGTGGCGGTCTCGGCTTCGGTCTCGCGGCGGCCGTGGGCGCCCAGCTCGGCGCCCCCGACCGGCCCGTGGTCTGCGTCATCGGCGACGGTTCCACCCACTACGCCGTGCAGGCGCTGTGGACCGCGGCCGCGTACAAGATCCCGGTCACGTTCGTCGTCCTGAGCAACCAGCGCTACGCGATCCTCCAGTGGTTCGCCCGGGTGGAGCGCGCCCAGGGCGCCCCCGGGCTCGACATCCCGGGCCTGGACATCGCCGCCGTCGCCACCGGCTACGGGGTGCGCGCCCACCAGGCGTCCGGCGCCGGCGAACTGGCCAAGCTCGTGAGGGAGTCGGCCCTCCAGCAGGACGGGCCGGTGCTCATCGACGTCCCGGTGACCACGGAGCTCCCGACCCTGTAGCCCTCCCGACTCCCCCGCGCCCCGCCCCCGACCCACCGCACCGCACCGCCCCGGAAGGCCGGCATGCCCCCCACCAGCGACACCTCCCTGCTGCTCGACAGGCTCCGCACCGCGCTCCCCGAAGAAGCCCTGCTCACCGACCCGGCGGAACGCGCCGCGCACTCCCGGGACTCCGCTCCCTTCTCCGCGTGCGGCACCCCCGCCGTGGTCGCCGTCCCCCGCACGGCCGCGCAGGTCGAGCACGTCATGCGCACCGCCTACGCACTGGACGTCCCGGTCGTCCCGCAGGGCGCCCGCACGGGCCTGGCCGGCGCCGCCAACGCCGTCGACGGCTGCGTGGTGCTGTCCATGACCGCGATGGACCGGATCCTGTCCGTCGACCCCGCCAACCGCCTGGTGCGCTGCGAGCCCGGCGTCACCACCCGCCGGCTGGCGCAGGCCGTGGCCGCGCACGGGCTGACGTACCCGCCCGACCCGGCCTCCTGGGACCGCTGCACCATCGGCGGGAACATCGCCACCGGCGCCGGCGGCATCTGCTGCGTCAAGTACGGGGTCACCGCCGACTACGTCCTCGGGCTGGACCTCGTACTGCCCGACGGGCGGCGGATGCGTACCGGCCGGGACACCGCCAAGGGCGTCGCCGGGTATGACCTGACGCGCCTGATCGTCGGCTCGGAGGGCACCCTCGCGGTCGTCGTCGGCGCCACCCTCGCCCTGCGGCCCGCCCGGCCGCCGGCGCTCTCGCTGCTGGCCCAGTTCCCCACCCTGACCGCCGCCGGGGACGCCGTCGCCGCGATCACCGCCGCCGGCCACACCCCGTCCGCGCTCGAACTCCTCGACCGGGCCACGACGCAGGCCGTCGTGGACCTCGGCACCCATCCGCTGCTGCGCCCCGGCAGCGCCGCCACCCTGATCGTGGAAAGCGACACCGCCGACCCCTCCCAGGACCTGTCCGCCATGGAGCTCCTCTGCAAGGAGGCCGGCGCCGAGCACATCACCACCTCCGCCACCGGCGAGGAGGCGTACGAGATCATCGAGGCGCGCCGGCTGGTCAGCCCCGCCCTCGCCGCGTACATGGCCGCCCGCGGCGGCGGGCTCACCGCCTTCATCGAGGACGTCGCGGTGCCCCGCAGCGAACTCGCCGGGCTCATCGGCCGGATCGAGGAGATCGCCGACTGCTACGGCCTGAAGGTCTTCACCCTCGGGCACGCCGGGGACGGCAACCTGCACCCCACGGTCGTCTTCGACCAGAACGACCCGGACGAGCTGCGCCGCGCCCAGGAGGCGTACGACGCCATCATGGACGCCGGCCTGGAACTGGGCGGCACGACCACCGGCGAGCACGGCATCGGCACGCTGAAGCGGGACTGGCTGGAACGCGAGCTGGGCCCCGTCTCCCTGGAGCTCCAGCGCGGCCTCAAGCGGCTCTTCGACCCGAAGAACCTGCTCAACCCCGGCAAGGTGGTCACGGTATGACGCAGTCCACCGACACCGCTGACACCGCGCGGGGCGAGGCGCCCGCGCCGCCCCCCGTCCGGGCCGGCCTGGCGGAGACCGTCCGGTTCGTCGCCACCCACACCCTGCCCGTGTTCGTCCGCGGCGTCGCCAGCCCCCGCTTCCCGGTGATGGCCCTGTACGCCCGGGTGAACCAGCCCGCCTGGTCGAACGCGACCCTGCGCGCGATGAAGGCCCGGCACGGCGGCGCGCCCGTCATGGTGCGCGCCCTCTCCGGCGAGATGCTCGTCCTGTTCGACCAGGCCGACATCCGGCGGTTCTTCGAGGAGCCCGTCGCGGACCTCGCCATGGACGCGGACGACAAGCGCGCCAGCCTGTCCGTCTTCGAGCCCACCGGGGTGATCTGCTCGCACGGGCGGGTGCGCGAGGACCGGCGCCGGGTCAACGACCACGCCCTCGCCGCCGACCAGCCGGTGCACCCCTCGTGCGAGCCGTTCCGGACCGTCGTGGAGGAGGAGTGCCGACGGCTCACCTCGCGGCCGGTCGTCGACTTCCCGCTGCTCTGGAAGACCCTGACCCGCATCTCGCGGCGGGTGGTCCTCGGCGACCAGGCGCGCGACGACCAGGAACTGTCCGACTGGCTCGCCACCCTGCGCGGCCGGGCCAACTGGATGGGCCGCAGCAAGCCGGAGGCCGCCAAGGCGCTCTACTCGAGGATCGAGGCCCGGATCGCCCGGTACGCGGCCGACGCGCCTGCGCACACCCTGGCCGCCCGGGCGCTGGCCGAGCCCGCCCCGGAGGGCACCGATCCGCTGGGCCAGACCCACCACTGGCTGCTGGGCATCGACCTCGCCGCCCCCGTCGTCGCCCGCACCCTGCTGCTGCTCGCCCACCACCCGGCCGAGCAGGAGGCGGCCCACGCGGAGGCGGCCGAGGGGGTCCCCGGGCTGCCGAGGCTGCGGGCCTGCCTGGAGGAGTCGGTGCGGCTGTACCCGATCGTCCCCGACCTCGTACGGGTCACCCGTACCGAGACCGAGTGGCGCGGGGTGCGGTACCCGGCCGGCACCAACGTCCTGGTGCCCATCGGGTTCCACCAGCGCGACCCCGCACAGGTCGACGGCGGGAACCTCTTCGCGCCGGGCCGCTGGCTGGCCCCGGACGCCCACCGGGACACCCGCATCGCCCCGTTCAGCCACGGCGGCGCCCGCTGCCCGGGCGAGTACGTGGCCCTGCTGCTCACCTCCCTGGTCTGCGCCGAGGTGCTGCGCGGCCACCGGCTCACCGGGGCCCGTCCGGTGCTCGACCCGGGGCGTCCGCTGCCGGGGGTCATCGACACGGCCGGTATCCGGCTGCGCCTCGGCCGGCTGTAGGAGGAGCCCCGCCATGACCGAAGCCGACACGTCCGTGACCCAGCCGGACGTCGCCTCCCTGCACCACGTGTGCCGCGAACTGGCCGAAGCGGCCGACGCCGTGCGCGAAGCGGCGCGCTACGCCTCGCGGGTCGCCCTCGGCGCCCGGCTGCCCCTGGCGGCGGCCGGCCCCCGCCGGGCCCGCGCCGCCCAGCGCGACCTGCTCAGGACCCTCCTGGACCGCAGGGGCCTGGGCTGGGCGCCGCAGGGCGGCAGCCCGCTCGCCGCGGCCCTCTGGCTGGCCGGGGTGCTCACCAGCCGGGAGAGCCTGGCGGTGAGCCTCGCCGTCGCCGGCCTCAAGGCGCGGATCCGGGCGGCCGCGGTACGCCACCCGGAACTGCTCGACAACCCCACCACCTCGCGGGTGCTGCGCGCCATCGAGGAGGACCGCCAGACAGAGGCGGTACGGCTCTTCCGGGGCCTGCTGACCGAGAAGGGCGCGGAGTACGCCCTCGCCCTGCTGGCGCCGTCCTTCACCGACATCATGGCCTGGAACGCGCTGACCGACGAGAACCCCTTCAACGACACCGCCGGCTGGCAGATCGCCACCGGCCGGCCCCTGACCTCCGACTACTTCGCCGGGGTCAGCAGCTCGGTCTGGGCCCTGCTCAACCGGGGCCGGGGCCGCGCCGAACCGCACACCCCCTCGGCCGCGCTGCTGGGCAGCATCGACACCTCGGGCACCATCGTCGGCTACGTCCGCAACATCGGCCGGATCGGCACGCGCGGGCTGCTCCTCGTCCAGGAGGTCACCGGCCCGGACGGGGAGCGCCGCTACGTCGTCCAACTGGCGGGCATGGGCCCGCGCTTCAACCAGGAGGGCCCGCAGGACCTGCTCGGCGGCATCGACGCGGTCGGCTCCATCGACACCACCTACACCCGTGCGGTGGTCCGGGCGCTGCGCCGGCTCGTCCCCTCCGGCGCGCAGATCGCGCTGGTCGGCCACAGCCAGGGCGGGATCACCGCGATGAACCTGGCGGCGAGCCGTGACGTCAACGCCCTCTACACGGTGACGCACGTGGTCGCGATCGGATCGCCCATCGACCAGAAGCGGGCCGCCGATCCGCGCACCCGGGTGGTCTCGCTCGTCAACGAGCACGACATCGTGCCCAGCCTGGAGGGCCGCTCGTCGGTGTCCCCGTACGCACTGCCCCGGCAGTTCACCGAGTTCACCTGGACCGACGACACCCACTCCTTCCCGCTGTGCCACGCCGCCGAACGGTACGCGCACAACCTCGAACACGACGTCCCGCACGCGCGCACGCACGTCGACTCCGAACTCGCCGCCTTCCGCGGCCGGGTCACCGGTACGCACCTCTTCACCCTCCACGACCGCTGAGGACCCCGTATGACCGACACCGCGTCCCACACCCCGCCGCCGGACACGGCGCCGCCCGCGCCGGAGCCGCCCGGGCAGGGCGCCCCCGCGCACCGGCCGCCGGCCGCGCCGCCGCGGCCGTACGGCCCGCCCGGCCTGCTGGAGCGGCTGGGGTCGGCGGCCTTCGCCCGCGTCAACCGCACCCGCGAGTGGTACGAACTGCCCGGCCCCCTCGGCCTGCTGAACCTGTCCGTGATCCGCGAGGACCTGCGCCGCCACAACCTGCACGACACCTTCGGCGCGGGCGGCGAGCGCGACCGGCGGCCCACGAAGCACCTCGCGCCGTACCGCTCGTACGACGGCTCCGGCTACGACCCGCACGACGAGGACATGGGCCGGGCGGGCACCCGCCTGGACCGCAACTCCCCGCTGCACCTGGCCCATCCGGACGAGGAGGAGGAGCTGCTGGCGCCCAGTCCCCGCGAGGTCAGCCGGCACCTGCTGGCCCGGCGCGGCTTCACGCCCGCCCCCACCCTCAACCTGCTGGCCGCCGCCTGGATCCAGTTCCAGAACCACGGCTGGGCCAACCACGGCGACAACGAGGAGGCCGAGCCCTTCACCGTCCCGCTCGCCGCCGACGACGACTGGGCCGAGCAGGGCGGCACCTGCCCGATGCGGATCAGCCGCACCCGCCCCGACCCGGTCGCCCACACCACCCCCGACGCCCCGCCGACGTACGAGAACACCGTCACGCACTGGTGGGACGGCTCGCAGATCTACGGGTCCGACGAGGCCCGCTGCCGCTCGCTGCGCACCGGCGAGCACGGGCACCTCGCCCTCGACGGCGGGCGGCTGCCCACCGACCCGAGGCCGGGCATGGCCTGCCTCGACGCCACCGGCATGAACAGCGACTACTGGACCGGCCTCTCACTGCTGCACACGCTCTTCGCCAAGGAGCACAACTCCATCTGCGACCTGGTCCGCTCGCACCACCCCACCTGGGACGACGAGCGGCTCTTCCACACGGCACGGCTGGTCAACACCGCCCTCATGGCGAAGATCCACACCGTGGAGTGGACGCCGGGCGTCCTCGACCACCCGGTGGTCCATCGGGCGATGCGGGCCAACTGGTACGGACTGCTGCCCCGCTGGGTGACCAGGAACGTCGGCCGGATCGGCGGCGAGGCCCTCAGCGGCTCCCGGGGCTCGGCCACCGACCACCACGCCGCGCCCTTCTCCATGACGGAGGAGTTCGTGTCGGCGTACCGGCTGCACCCGCTGATCCCCGACGAGATCACCGTCCGCGACCACCTGCGCGGGGCCCGGCGCGAGGTCATCGGCTTCGACGACATGCAGGGCGCGACCACGCGCACCGCGATCGACGCCTACGGGATGAGCGACCTGTTCTACACCTTCGGCGTCTCGCATCCGGGGGCCCTGGTCCTGCACAACCACCCGGACGCGCTGCGCAACCTGAAGCGGCTGTCCGGCGAGCACATCGACCTCGGGACCGTGGACGTCCTGCGCGACCGCGAGCGGGGCGTGCCCCGCTACAACGCCCAGCGGCGGATGCTGCGCAAGCGGCCCGTCACCTCCTTCGAGGAGCTCACCGGGGGCCACCCGGGCGACACCCCGCTGCTGCGGGAGCTGTACGACGGCCGCCTCGACCGGGTCGACACCCTCGTCGGGAACCTGGCCGAGCCCCGGCCGGCGGGCTTCGGGTTCAGCGACACCCTCTTCCGGGTCTTCGTGCTGATGGCCAGCCGCCGCATCAAGAGCGACCGGTTCTTCACCACCGACTACCGGCCGGAGGTCTACACGGCCGAGGGCCTGCGCTGGATCGACCGGAACTCGATGGTGACGGTGCTGCTGCGGCACCACCCCGAGCTGGCCCCCGCGCTGGCCGGAGTGGCCAACGCCTTCGCCCCCTGGAAGGAGCGGGCATGACCGGTCACCCCGCCGACGGCCTGCGCGGCCACGCCGCCGCCCTGCGCGAGCGGGCGGACCGGCTGCGCGGCGCCTGTGACGGTCTGGAGTGGAAGGGCCCGCAGGCCGACGCCTTCCGGGCCCGCGTCGACGAACTGGCCCGGCGGTGCGCGACGGCCGCCGACGGGCTGTCGCGCTCGGCCGCCCGGCTGGACGGCCGGGCGGACTGACGGCACGGCGGCGGACGGCGGGGGCCCGGGCGCGTGCGGTGCGGAGCTACTCCATGCGGTACTGGGCCTTCTCCGCGAGCCTGCCGTCCTTGAAGCAGAAGCGGAGCACGTCCTCGGTCTTCCCCTCGGCGGCGGAGAGGTACCAGGCGCACACGCTGCCGGCGGGCTGCGCCGGGCCGCCTTCCCTGAGGACGTCCTTGACGAAGGTGTCGCCCGAGGGGAGCTTCGCGCGGACCTCGGCCTCGGCGTCGCCGACGCGCACCTCCTCGTAGACCTTCGGGTCGAGCAGGGTCTTGTCGGCCACGTCGAGCACCTTGGACGCCCCGAAGAACAGCGCCACGAGGGCCCCCACCCCCAGCACCAGGGCGATACCGCACCCGATGAGACAACCCTTGCGCTGAGCCATGGCCCCGTTCCTCCGTGCCCTCGACGTCCCGTGCGGTGCGCACCGGTGGGTCAGAGCCTCGCAAGGGCGGGGCGTGCGCGCCGTACTCGAAAGTCGTCGGACGCGGCGACGATCGTCGCGGGGCGGCGGGGAGGGCGGCTGCGGCCATATTGCTGGTCATCGGGCCATAACCCGCGACATGTGTTGACAGCGGGTATGCACACCGCTGCACTGGGCCACGACGCCCGTCGGTACTCCCCCACGAAGGAGACCCGTGCCGCCTCGCCTGCGCGCTTCGCTCCCCTGCCTGACCGCGGCCGCCCTGCTCGCCCTCGCGCTCGGGCCCGCTCCGGCGGCGGCCGAGCCGACCGCGACCTGGGACACCCCGCTCGCGCTCACCCCGCCGATGGGATGGAACAACTGGGCGCACTACATGTGCGACATCGACGAGGCCGAGGTGGTCGCGAACGCCGACGCCCTCGTCTCCAGCGGTCTGGCCGCCAAGGGCTACGACACGGTGACCGTGGACGACTGCTGGATGCTCAAGGAGCGCGACGCGCAGGGGAACCTGGTCACCGACCCGGGGAGGTTCCCGCACGGCATGGCCTGGCTCGGCGACTACCTGCACGCCAAGGGGCTGAAGTTCGGCATCTACGAGGACGCCGGATCCCTCACCTGCGAGCGCTACCCGGGCAGCGGCTCCCCCGAGGGCGGCGGCCCGGACCACTACGCCCGCGACGCGCGGCAGTTCGCGTCGTGGAAGGTGGACTACGTCAAGATGGACGGCTGCAACCTGTGGGTGCCGCCGGGGAAGACGAAGGAGCAGGCCTACCGGGACGCCTACCGGTCCGTCGCCCGGGCGCTGCGCGACAGCGGCCGTCCCATGGTGCTCTCCGCCTCCGCCCCGGCCTACTTCCAGCAGGGCGAATGGGGCGGCTCCGACTGGCACAGGGTCCTGGACTGGGTCGGTGAGAGCGGGCAGTTGTGGCGCGAGGGCCGGGACATCAAGGTGTACGCGCCGAGCGCGCCCGCCGCCTCCCGCTGGAGTTCGGTGCTCGGCAACTACGGCTACAACCGCTGGCTCGGCCGGTACGCGGGCCCGGGGAACTGGAACGACCCCGACTTCCTGATCGCGGGCGCCCCCGGCCTCACCGACGCGGAGAGCCGCAGCCAGGTCGGGCTGTGGGCGATGATGGCGGCCCCCTTCATCCTGTCCTCCGAGGTGTCCGCGCTCACTCCGGGCGGGCTCGCGGCGCTCGGCAACACCCGGCTGATCGCGCTGGACCAGGACCCGATGGGCCGGCAGGGCGCCGTGGTCTCCTCCAACGCGACCTTCGAGGTGCTGGTCCGGCCGCTGGCGGGCGGGGACCGCGCCGTGGCCGTGCTCAACCGCTCCGGCAACGCGCGGGACGTCTCCGTACCGCTGGCCGACGTGGGGCTGCCGGGGGCGTGCGTGGTCGACGCCGAGGACCTGTGGAGCGGGCGGCGCGGCGAGGTCGCGGACGCGCTGACCGGCCGGCTCGGCGCGCACGACACGATGGTGTGGCGGCTCACCCCGCGCGGCTGCGGCGCGGCGGTGCCCACGGGGCAGATCAACGGCCTCGGGGCGAAGTGCGCCGACGGGGCCACCACCAGCGGGGTGGGCGCGGTCGTCCTCGGCACCTGCACGGCCGGGGCCGACCAGCGCTGGACCCTGGGCGGCGGCGGGCGGCTGCGCCTGGCCGGCGAGTGCCTCACGGCCGGCGCGGGCAGCCTGGTCGAGCTGGCCGGCTGCGCGCCGGACGGGCGGCGGGCCGGCCAGAGCTGGAGCCACCGGCGTGACGGGGCCCTGGTGGAGCAGGCGAGCGGGCTGTGCCTGACGGCCCCGGCCCCGCCGGCCACCCCCGACGCCCCGGCCGAGCGGCTGCGGCTCGCCGCCTGCGGCGACCACCGGGTGGACCAGGCCTGGTCGCTGCCGGTCTGAGGCTCCGGCGGCCCGCGGCTCCGCCACGGGCCCCGCGCCCTCACACTTCCGGGGGAATCGGCGCGGGGCGGCCCCCGTCGGGGCGGGGCGCTGGGTTCACTGGGCTGCAGCCGAGGGGCGGCCGCCGGAACGATTCGGCGGCCGCCCCTTCGCGATGTCCCAGGGCCACGAGGCGACAGGAGTGCACCGACATGTCCGAGAGCGCGCACGAGCGCACCCAGCCCCCCGCGCCGCCCGCCGGCATCACCGACGGCGTCGTGGAGCTGCGCAAACGCCGGCCCGCCGGCCCCCTCGCGGACCCGCGCACCGCCGCGGGGCCGTGCCACGGGGAGGCGGTGCGGGCGCAGCCCCCGGCAGCGGTGGGTGAGTGAGACCGCATCGGCGCTACGGTGACAGGACGAAGGGGAGGTTTCCCCCTGATCCGGGCGGAGGTGGCTCCGCATGACGCGTACGCGGGACGGCCGCGGGCTCCGGCGGCGCCGAGCGGCGGCCGGCGCCGTCGGCGGGCTGGCCGCCGGGTGCGCCGGGCTGGCCGTGGCGCAACTGGCCGCGGCGCTCGTACGCCCCGAGGCGGCCCCGCTCACGGTGGTCGGCGGGGCCGTGGTGGACCGTACGCCGACGGCCGTCAAGGAGTGGGCCGTGCGGTCGTTCGGCACCGCCGACAAGCTGGTGCTGACCCTGGGGACGGTGGTCCTGCTGGCCCTGCTCGCCGCGGCGGCCGGGATCCTCGCGGTACGCCGTCCCCGCGCGGGCTGCGCGCTCGCCGCCGCGGCCGGCGCGCTCGGGGCGGCGGCCGCGCTCAGCCGCCCGGAGGCGGCCTGGAAGGACGCGCTGCCCTCGCTCGCGGGCGGGGCGGCGGCGGCCGCGGTGCTGTACCTGCTGGTCTCCGCCCTGCGCCGGCCCCGGCCGGCGGCCGGTTCGAGCGGCGGTACCTGGCCCCTGGACCGGCGGGCCTTCGGCCGGCTCCTGGCGGCCACCGCGGCGGGCTCGGCGGCGGCCGGGTACGCGGGGCGGCGCCTCGGCGCCCACGGCGCGGCGGGGGCCACCGCCTCCCGGGCGGACCTGGTCCTGCCGCCCCCCGCCGTCCCCGCGGCGCCGGTACCCGCCGGGGCGGACCTTAGGGTGCCGGGCCTCGGCCCGTTCCTCACCCCCGGCCGGGACTTCTACCGGGTGGACACCGCCCTGGTGGTGCCCCGGGTGGACGCGGACACCTGGCGGCTGGAGGTCCACGGGGACGGGGTCGCCAGGCCGCTGAGCCTGACCCTGCCGGAGCTGCTCGCCCGGCCGCTGACCGAGCACGACATCACCCTGTGCTGCGTCTCGAACGAGGTCGGCGGCCCCTACGTCGGCAACGCCCGCTGGCTCGGCGTACCCCTCGCGGACCTGCTGCGCGAGGCGGGGGTGAGGCCGCCGTCCCGGGGCGGGCCGGCCGACCAGCTGGTGGCCCGCTCGGTGGACGGGATGACGATCGGCACGCCCGTGGAGGCGGTCATGGACGGCCGGGACGCGCTGCTGGCCGTCGGGATGAACGGGGAGCCGCTCCCCTTCGCGCACGGCTTCCCCGTCCGGATGGTCGTGCCCGGGCTGTACGGGTACGTCTCCGCCTGCAAGTGGCTGCGCGAGCTGCGGCTGACCACCTTCGCCGCGTACGACGCGTACTGGGTGCGCCGGTCGTGGGCGCAGCGGGCCCCGGTCAAGACGCAGTCGCGGATCGACACGCCGCGGTCCTTCTCGCAGCGGCCGGCGGGACCGGTGGCCGTGGCCGGGGTGGCGTGGGCGCAGCACCGGGGGATCGCCCGGGTGGAGGTACGGGCCGACGGCGGCCCGTGGCGGGAGGCGCGGCTCGGCGCCCCGGACGGCGTGGACACCTGGCGGCAGTGGGTGTGGCCGTGGCGGGCGCCGCCGGGGCGGCACACCCTGGAGGTGCGCGCCACGGACGGCCGGGGCGAGGTACAGCCGCAGCGGCGTACGGGCACGCTGCCGGACGGAGCGACCGGCTGGCACTCCGTCACGGTGGACGTCCGCCCGTAGCGGGCTGGCCGTACCTGGGCCGGCCCGTACCTAGTTCAGGCGCACGGGCAGGGCCTCGACGCTGTTGCCGATGAAGCTGCGCTGGTGCGGGAGTCCGGCCTCGGGGACCGCGAGGTCGAGGCGGGGGAAGCGGGTGAAGAGCCGTTCCAGGGCGATGGTGGCCTCCAGCCGGGCGAGCGGCGCGCCGACGCAGTAGTGCGCGCCGTGCCCGAAGGAGAGGTTGCGGGAGGCGCCCGGGCGGGTGACGTCGAAGCGTCCGGCGTCGGGGCCGTGGAAGGCCTCGTCGCGGCCGGCCGCCGTGTAGCCGGCCAGGACGGGGGTGCCGCGGGGGATCACCGTGCCGTCGAGGGTCAGGTCGCGGGTGGGGTAGCGGAAGGGGAACCAGCTGACCGGCCCGTCCCAGCGCAGGGTCTCGTCGACCACGTCCGACCAGCTCGCCTTGCCGTCCATGACCAGGGCGAGCTGGTCCCGGTGGGTGCACAGGGCGCGGACGGCGTTGCTGATCAGGTTGAGGGTGGTCTCGTGGCCGGCGACGAGCATCAGCCGCATGGTGCCGGTCAGTTCGGCCTCGCTGAGCCGGTCGCCGTCGTCGTCGCGCGCCGCGATCAGGGCACTGGTGAGGTCCTCGCCGGGGCGGGCGCGGCGGGCCGCGGCGATGGTGGTGATCAGTTCCAGGAGTTCCCGTACGGCCGCCATCACCTCGGCCGGCGGGATGTCGGTGGAGATGATCACGGTGTTGGAGAGGTGGTGCAGGCGGCCCCGGTGCTCGGGGTCGACGCCGAGCAGTTCGCAGATGACGCTCATGGGCAGCGGCAGCGCGAAGTGCGTGCGCAGGTCGGCGACCCCGTCGGGGATGCCCTCGGCGGCCCGGGCGAGGCCGTCGAGGAGTCCGTCGGCCAGTTCCTCGACGCGGGGGCGCAGCCGTTCCACCTGGCGGGCGGTGAAGGCGTTGCCGACGAGGGAGCGCAGGCGCCGGTGGTCGGCGCCGTCGGCGGTGTGCATGCCCTGGGCGTCGGCGAAGACCCGCAGGGGCCAGTCGGCCGGGACGGTGCCGTCGTGCAGACCGGGGAAGTGGCGGGCGTCCTTGGCCACGTCGGGGTGGGCGAGGAACTCCTTCAACGCCTCGTGCCCGAGGACGACCGCACCGGGTATCCCGCCCGGGAGGACCACCTCCGCCACCGCACCGCGGGCGCGCAGCCGGGCGTTGAGGGCGTGGGGACAGCCTCCGGCGGGGTCGATGACGTGGGCCTGGGGGTGCGCGTGCGCGGGCTCGGGTGACAAGCGGGCTCTCCTGGAGGGCGGCCGGACGGGCGGATCACGGCCAACAGTGCGACCTGGAGGGCGGGTTGCACAAGCCCGGCCGGCCCGGCTCTGCCGGGAACCGGGGGCCGGCCCGCCGCGCGCCGCGCCGCCGCTGCCGCAGGGGGGCGGGAGCAGGGCGTAGGGTCGCCGCATGCCGGAAGACGAACGGGATCTCACGGGCAGGGTGGCCCTGGTGGCCGGGGCCACGCGGGGTGCGGGGCGGGGAGTGGCGGTCGAGCTGGGCGCGCGCGGAGCGACGGTCTACGTGTCGGGACGCAGCACGACCGGGCGGCGTTCCGAGTACGACCGGCCGGAGACGATCGAGGAGACGGCGGAGCTGGTCACGGCCGCGGGCGGGCGGGGCGTGGCGGTGGTCGCCGACCACCTGGTGCCCGCGCAGGTCGAGGCGCTGGTGGGGCGGATCGACGCCGAGGAGGGCCGGCTCGACGTCCTGGTGAACGACATCTGGGGCGGGGAGCGGCTCTTCGAGTGGGAGAGCACCGTCTGGGAGCACGACCTGGACAAGGGGTTGCGGCTGCTGCGGCTCGCGGTGGAGACCCACGCCGTCACCAGCCACTTCGCCCTCCCGCTGCTGCTGCGCGAACCGGGCGGGCTGGTGGTGGAGATGACGGACGGGACGGCCGAGTACAACGCGGACCACTACCGGGTGTCCTTCTTCTACGACCTCGCCAAGTCCTCGGTGCTGCGGATGGCGTTCGCCCTGGGACACGAGCTGGGGCCGCGCGGGGCGACGGCGGTGGCGCTGACACCGGGCTGGCTGCGTTCGGAGATCATGCTCGAGGAGTTCGGGGTGGCGGAGGAGAACTGGCGCGACGCCCTGGAGCGGATGCCGCACTTCGCGATCTCCGAGACGCCCTCGTACGTGGGGCGCGCGGTCGCGGCACTGGCCACCGACCCGGAGGTGTCCCGCTGGAACGGGCGGTCCCTCTCCAGCGGGCAGCTCGCGGGCGTCTACGGGTTCACGGACCTCGACGGGAGCCGGCCGGACGCGTGGCGGTACCTGGTGGAGGTCCAGGACCCGGGCCGGCCGGCCGACACCACCGGCTACCGCTGAGCCGGCGACGGGCGCCGGAACAGGGCGGTCCACAGGAAGGGCTCCCCGAAGTACGGGGACCGGGCGTCCTCGTCGCGCATCCGGCGCAGTTCGGCCTCCTCCAGGCCGGAGAAGATCCAGCGCAGGGACTGCGGGGTGTAGGCGAGGCCGCCGCCGAGGCCGCCCTGCCGGTAGAGGTCCGCGTCCGCCGACTCGGAGCCCATCGCGCCGGAGGCGAAGCAGGTGAGGGCGAGGTGGCCGCCGGGGGCGAGGACGCGCTCCAGGAGGGCGAGGTAGCTGACGCGCCGGTGGGGCGGCAGGTGGTGGAAGCAGCCGGAGTCGTACACGAGGTCGTACGGGCCGCTCAGCTCCACGCCGCCCGGCCGGAAGGCGTCACCGCAGTGGAAGCGGATGCCGGTGGCACCGGCCTCGCGGGCTCGCTCCCCGGCCCAGGCGACGGCGGTCGGGGAGAGGTCGACGGCGTCCACCTCGAAGCCCAGCGAGGCAAGGTAGAGGGCGTTGCGTCCGGGCCCGCACCCCAGGTCGAGGGCGCGACCGGGGGTGATCAGGCCGCGTTCGGCGTAGGAGGCCAGGTTCTCGTCCGGCTTCGCCACGAAGAACGGCACGGGCTTGGAACGGTCCGCGTAGAAGCCGTCCCACCAGGAGGCGCCGCCGTCCGTCCAGCGGTCGGCCTCCTTGGCGAACAGGCCGTCCAGGAGGTCCAGTACGTCCTCCACCGAGCGTATGTTGCGTTCCATCAACTCCCCTTTCCCGAGGGGGAAATGGTAGCGCGACAGAGCATGAAACCCCAGGTCGGAGGCGGTGCCGGGAGGTCGTGGGCGGGCGCCTGGAGGCCGTCGGGAGGGGCCCGGGGCCGCCCGGGCCCCGGCGGGGGGCGCGGCCGCCCGCGCGGCCCTGGGAGGCCGTCACGGGGGCGGTTCGGGGTGCGCCCGGGCGGCTTTCCGCACGGAGTTCGGAGAAGGGTGTACGCATGATGCGTACAGTGTCCGCAAGACGTTAGTGTGGGGGCATGTCCTCTACAGAGCAGCAGACCGCACAGCCCGTGCCCTCCGTCTGGACCCGGCCCCGCCGCCGGAAGGAACAGCCCGCGCTCAGCCAGGATCAGATCGTCGCGGCCGCGGTGCGGCTCCTGGACGCCGAGGGCATCGAGGCCCTGAGCATGCGCAAGCTCGGCACCGAGATGGGCACCGCCGCCACCTCGCTCTACCGGCACGTGGCCAACAAGGACGAGCTGATCGAGCTGGTGGTGGACGAGGTCTACGGCGAACTGGAGCTGCCGGAGCCCGGCGGCCCGGACGGGTGGCGCGAGGCGCTGGCGCAGTGCGGGCACAGCCTGCGGGACATGGTGCTGCGCCACCCCTGGGTGGCCTCGGTCCTCGGCCAGGTCGGACTGGCGTACCTGGGGCCGAACCTGATCCGGATGTCGGACCGGCTGCTGACGCTCACCCTGTCGGCCGGCTTCCCCCAGCGCGAGGCGGACCTCGCGGTGAAGGCCGTCATCTCCTACGTCATCGGCGCCACCACCAGCGAGGCCTCCTACCTCTCGCTCCTCGCCCGCAGCGGGAAGAGCGAGGTGGAGTGGCTGCGGTCGCTGCTGCCCGCCGCCGAGGCGGCCCTGGAGGACCACCCGGTCGTGCGGGACCACGCCTCGGCCCTGCGCGGCCAGGACCCGGCGCGCATGCGCGAGGAGAACTTCGAGTACGGCCTCCAACGGGTCCTCGACGGCCTCGCGGTGCGCCTCACCCGGCGCTGAGGCGAGGGGCCGGGGCCCCCGGCCAGGGACCGGCGCCGGACCGGCCCGACCCGGGTCCGGCGGCGGCCAGCGCCGGCCCGCGTCCCCGGTCAGCCGGGGCCGGCCCCGGGCTCCGGGAAGGTGAGCTCGCGGTCCTCGCCCAGCGGGGCGAAGAACCGCTCCACCGCGGCCGCCCGCACCTGGACCAGGGCTGCCGGGGACCAGCGCGGGCGGCGGTCCTTGTCGATCACCTGGGCGCGGATCCCCTCCACCAGGTCGGGCGCGGACAGCGCGGCGCTGGAGACCCGGTACTCCTGCTCCAGCACCCGTTCCAGCGAGTCCAGTTCGCGGGCGCGGCGCAGCGCGGCGAGGGTGACCTTGAGGGACGTGGGGGACTTGGCGTGCAGGACCCCGGAGGCCTCCCGGGCGGCCGCCAGGCCCGAGCCGCACAGCCGGGAGTGGATCTCCTCGACGGTGTCGGCGGCGTAGCAGCGGTCGATCCACTCCCGCTCGGCGGCCAGCGGGGCAGCGGGGGTGGTGGCGCCGTGGAACTTGCCCAGCACCTCGGCCACGGGCGCCGCCACGAGCTCCCGGGTGAACTCCTCCAGCCAGTCGGAGGGCAGGTAGTGGTCGGCGAGTCCGCACAGCAGGGCGTCGCCGGCTCCGACGGCGGTACCGGTCAGGGCGAGGTGGGTGCCGAGTTCACCGGGGGCGCGGGAGAGCAGGTAGGTGCCCCCGACGTCGGGGACGAAGCCGATGCCGGTCTCGGGCATGGCCACGCGGGAGCGTTCGGTGACGATGCGGACGCTGCCGTGGGCCGAGAGTCCGACGCCGCCGCCCATCACGATGCCGTCCATGAGGGCGACGTACGGCTTGGGGTAGCGGGCGATACGGGCGTTGAGCCGGTACTCGTCGCGCCAGAAGGCGAGGGAGCCGGTGGTGCCGGCCTTCGCGTCGGCGTGGATGGCCCGGATGTCCCCGCCGGCGCAGAGGCCGCGCTCACCGGCCCCGCGCAGGAGGACCTGGCTGACGGCCGGGTCGTGCTCCCAGGCGGTCAGGGCTTCGCCGATCCGCAGCACCATGGCGTGGGTGAGGGCGTTGAGGGCCTGGGGACGGTTGAGGGTGATCAGCCCCGTACAGCCGTCGGTCTCGATCAGAACGGTGTCGTCTTGGGTCACGTGCGCCAGTATGTCTCTTCCGTCGCCTTATGAAGATCTTTTCTGACGATCATGTCAACTCTGCCCGGATTCGCGGTGAACGGGCGTACGGACAGCGGTCCGGCGCCGAACATCCGCCCGTGTCAGGGGCGTGGACCGGGCTCAGCCGGCTGCTTGGGGTGGGCGCCCGGGGTGTGGCCGAAAGCGCGCCGGAACACGTCGATGAAGGCGCTCGCGGAGGACCATCCGCAGCGGTGCGCGACGGCGGTCACGGGGGTGCCCACGGCCAGCAGCCGCAGCGCCTGATGGAGCCTCAGCTGGGTGCGCCACTGCGGGAAGGTCATGCCCAGCTCGGCCCGGAAGAGCCGGCTCAGGGTCCGCTCCCCCGCCCCGGCGTGCGCGCCGAGCGCGGCGAGCCCCCGCGGGTCCGCCGGGTCGGCGTGCAGCAGGGCGCACACCGCCGCCAGGCGGGGGTCGGCGGGTGCGGGCAGGTGCAGCGGCTGGAGCGGTGAGACGCGCAGCTGGTCGAGCAGGACCCCGAGCATCCGGCGCCGGGCGGGGCCGGGGCCCTCGGCGCCCCGGGTGTAGGCCAGGATCAGCTCGCGCAGCAGCGGGCCGACGGCGATCACGCCGGGGGCGTCGAGGGCGAGCGGGTTGTGGCGGGTGGGCAGGCCCACGCAGTGCAGGTCGGTGCGGCCGTAGGCGCGGTGCTCGTGCACCGTCCCGGCCGGGATCCACAGGGCCCGGGTGGGGGGCGCCACCCAGGTGCCGGCGTCGGTGGTGACGGAGAGCACGCCGGAGCCGGCGTAGACGATCTGGTGGTCGTCGTGGCGGTGGGGGTCGATGCCGACGTGGGTGTCGAGGTGGTTGATGTCCGTCGGGGCGCGCGGGGCGTACCGGACGGCCGCGCGGCGGGGGTCGGCAGGGTGGCGGTTTTTCTGCATCACCCGGCAATTTATCGGAAGCGGCGCCCGGGGCGCGCGGCCGATCCTCGGAGGGTGGAAGAAGCCGACACCGTCAACCCGCCCCCCGTTCCCGCTCCTTCGCCGCCGACGCGGACCCCGCCCGGGCCCGCCCGGCTCCGGCGGCGCACCGCCGCCTTCTCGGCCGGGCACGCCTGCGTGGACGTCTACCAGGGCGCCGTCGCCGCCCTCGTCCCGTTCCTCGTCGCCGAGCGGTCGTACGGCTACGCCGCCGCGTCCGGCGTCGTGCTGGCCGCCTCGCTGCTCTCCTCGGTGGTCCAGCCCCTGTTCGGGGCGCTCACCGACCGGTGGGCCCTGCCGTGGCTGATCCCGCTGGGCGCGGGCGCCGCCGGGCTCGGGATCGCCCTGGTCGGGGCGGACGCCGGGTATCCGGCCACGCTGGCCGCCGTCGCGCTCTCGGGGCTGGGGGTCGCCGCCTACCACCCGGCGGCGGCCCGGCTGGTGCGCACCGGGCTGGGCGACGGGCACACCGCCATGAGCTGGTTCGCCCTGGGCGGCAACATCGGCTTCGCCTGCGCACCCCTGCTGGTCGTCGGGGCGCTGTCGGTGTCCGGGCCGGCCGGGTGGGTGCTGATGGCGCTCCCCGCGGTGGCGGGCGTGGTCCTCAACCGGCCGCCGGGCGCGCGGCGGAGGGCCGACTCGGGTGCGGCGGGCGCGGCGGCGGTGCGGGGTGCCCCGGCGGCGGAGGACCGGCGGGCGTTCCTGCGGCTGTCGCTGGTGGTGGTCGTGCGGTCGGTGGTGTTCATCGGCCTGAGCACCTTCATCGCCCTGTACGTGCGGGAGCGCGGCGGGGGTGCCGCGGCCGGGGCGGTGGCGCTGTCGGCGCTGTTCGCGGGGAGCGCGGGCGGCACCCTCCTCGGCGGCCGCCTCGCGGCGCGCTGGGGGCGGGTCACCGCCGTCCGCCGGGCCTACGCTGCGGCCGCCCCGGCCGTCGCGGGGATCCTGTTCCTCCCGCTGCCCCTGGCGTACGGGTGCGCGGCGCTCGCGGCCGCCGCGCTGTACGTGCCCTTCTCCCTCCAGGTCACCCTGGGGCAGGACTACCTCCCGGCCCGGATGGGCACCGCGAGCGGGGTCACCCTGGGCCTGACCGTGAGCGTCGGCGGGCTGGCGAGCCCGCTGATCGGCGCCGCCGCCGACGCGGCCTCGCTGCGTACCGCGCTGCTGCCGCTGGCCGTGCTCCCGCTGCTGGCGTGGGCGCTGGCCCGGCGGCTGCCCGAGCCGGAGCCGGCCGCCTGAGCCGGCCCGCCCGAGCGGGCGCCGTCAGTGGCGGGGGCGGGCCCGGTGTCCGCGCCAGGCGGCCAGTGCCTGCTCGCGGGTGCCGTCCGGGTGCCGGGCGTGCCAGTCGCGCAGGAACCGGTTGAACTCGAACTGGGCGCCGACCTCCTGGGGGCGCGCGGCCTCCCGGCGGGTGGCGTGCCAGTGGGCGACGGCTTCGGCGAGGGTGCGCCCCGCGCCCCGGGCGACGTATTCCCGCATGAAGGCGTCGAAGTGGAATCCCGGGCCGATCTCCCGGAGGAAGAACGCGCGGAGCACCTGGCTGCACCGCTGGCCCTCGGGGATCACGGTGGCGCCGTCGACGGGCGCCTTCAGCTGTCGGCCGCCACGCCGGGCGGCCGGCGCGGCCGGCGGGATCGGCCGCCCGTCCAGCGCGGCCGCGAGGCGCTCCGTCAGCGCGGCCTTCCCGCCGCCCGTGGGGACGCCCGTCCGCCGGGCGAGCGCGGTCAGTTCCTCCAGCGTCCAGCACCAGCGCAGCAGCTCGTCCCCGGACAGCCCGGGGGCCGGCTCGGGCCGGTCCTCCCCCACGTCATTCGCACTCATGTTCCTATCCTAGGGGCGCGACACACGGCGGGCGCACACCCGCGGCCGCGACTGCCTACGGGTCTCCCCATGGCCCCCTCCTCCGCCCCGCCGCCCGCGTTCCCGCCGGGTCAGCTCCGCCCGCGAGGTCGTCAGGGCTCTGGAAACGATCGCCTGAGCAGAACGGGGCAGGCCACTTCCAGCCAGACGCACTTGCCGATCACCCCGGGACGCGAACCCCAGGCCCGGGCCAGCCGGTCCACGATCATCAGGCCGTGCCCGCCGGGCTTGGCGGGATCCTTCCCGCGGGCCGGCAGGGCGGGCGCCGCCGGGTTGGAGTCGGTCACCTCGATGCGCAGCCGGCCCTCCGTGCAGTCCAGGACCAGGGCCCCGGGGCCGCCGCCGTGCAGACAGGCGTTGGCGACGACCTCCGACACGAGGAGCATCACGTCCTCGGCCGCGTCGCGTGCGGCCTGGTCCTCCGCCGGGAGCCAGTGCCAGGCGGTCAGCGCCCGCCGGGTGAAGTCACGGCTGCGCAGGACCGGGTCGGGCATCCCCTCGAGAACCAGGAGCCAGTTGCGTCCGGCGGGCCCACGCTGCTCCACGGCTCTCGCCCCCTCTCATCGGCCCTGGACCGAACCCAGCGCCTGCGCCACGTCGGCGTGGACCGGGAAGACGCCGTCCGCGCCGGTGATGCGGAACATCCGCGCGACCGGCCCGCTCAGCCCTGCCAGCTCCAGGCTGCCGCCGACCTCCTGGAGGGCGAGGCGGCCGTGCAGCAGGGCGTTGAGCCCGGTGGAGTCACAGAAGTCCAGGCCCGCCATGTCCACCACCAGCCGGCCGCCCCGGTCGGCCGCCTCGTCCAGGGCCTGTTTCAGAGGGGCGGCCGTGTCGTGGTCCAGCTCACCGCCGAGGGTGAGCAACAGGGCTCCCTCCACCGTCCGCACCGCGACGGTGAACCGCCTGTCGTCCGTTTCGGAGGCCATCCGGCATCACCTTCCGTCAGCTGCCTCCTACGCCTGCCCTGTGGCCGCCGCTCTATGCGGCGACTCCACACTCCTTGCGGCTCCCGGCGCCCGCCGGCAGGCCGCCGACGGCGACACCCGCCCTGACGCCACGTGGCACCACATGGCACCATTCGGCGCCACGGTCGGCACACAAAGGCACTCCGGAGTGCCAACCGTCCCGACTGCCCGCTCCACGTTTCCCCAGGTCAGCGCAACCACTCAGCACCGCGTTCCCCCGATGGCACCACTCACCCTTGCGGATGGCGCCACAATGGTGCCATGATGGCGCTATGGACCTCACGCCGTACATCGACACCCTCCGCCGCGAACTCGCGGTGGCCGCCGAAGCAGGCGGGGACGCCGCGCGCGAGCTGGCCGACCGGCTCACCGCTCCCCTGGAGTCGGCGACCCGGCTGACCATGCTCAACGTGCTCTCCGCCGCGATGGACGAGATCACCCGCGAGCTCGCCCCCGGCTCCGTCGACGTACGGCTGCGCGGCCTGGACCCCGACTTCGTGGTGACGCTGCCGCCCGTCGAGACCGGCATCGCGGCGGAGCCGGGCACGCCCGCCGAACCGTTCAGGACCCCGGCCCCGGCCGAGGGCGACGACGGCGGCACCGCCCGCGTCAACCTGCGCCTGCCCGCCCACTTGAAGGCGCGCGCCGAGGAGGCCGCGAGCCGCGAAGGCGTGTCGGTCAACGCCTGGCTCGTGCGGGCGGTGTCGGCCGCCGTCGACGGCGGCACCCGGCCACGGCCAGCGGAGAAGATCCAGACCATCGGACAGAGCGTCACGGGCTGGATGCGCTGACGCCCCCGCGCCGCGGCCCCGCAGCGCACCACACCACCGCACCACACCACCGCACCGCACATCGCGTCCCGCCGACGGGACGGACCCACGACACCAGAGGACGGGACAGCCATGCCTTCTTTCGACACTCCCGAACCGATCTCGGTCAGGGCGCAGGTGGACGCCGGCTCCATCCGGTTCACCGCCGCGGACCGCCTCGACACCGCCGTCGAGGTGCGGCCCCGCGACCCGAAGAAGGACCGCGACGTGCGGGCCGCCGAGCAGACCGAGGTCGCCTACGCGGGCGGCACCCTGACCGTCAGGACGCCCAAGTCCCGCAATTCGCTGCGCCGCCCCGGCATCGTCGACGTGACGGTCGAGCTCCCCACGGGCTCGCACGTCGACATGACCGGCGCCTGGGCGCAGGTGCTCGGCGAGGGACGGCTCGGCGAGGTCCACGCGAAGACCTCGTCCGGCGACGTCCGGCTCGAGACGACCGGACCGCTGCGGCTGACCGCTTCGCACGGCTCGATCACCGTGGACCGCGTCGAGGGTGCGGCCGAGATCACCACCAGCTCCGGCAGCGTGCGCGTCGGCCTCGTGGACGGTCCCGGCGTCCTGAAGAACTCGCACGGCTCCACGACCGTCGGCGCCGCGACCGGCGAGCTGCGGGTCAGCGGCGCCAACGGCGACATCGACATCCGGCGCGCCGAGGACTCGGTCACCGCCACCACGGCCCACGGCACCCTGCGCGTCGGCGAAGTGTCCTGCGGCACCGTCCAGTTGGAGACCGGCTACGGTGCCATCGAGATCGGCGTCCGCGAGGGCACGGCCGCCTGGCTCGACGTCAGCTCGGGATCCGGCCAGGTGCGCAACATGCTCACCACGACCGGGACGCCGGAAGGGGCCGAGAACACGGTCAAGGTCCGGGCCCGCACCCGGCACGGCAACATCGACGTCCTGCGCGCCAAGGCCTGACCCGCTCCCCCTTCACCCGCACATCCACCTGCCCCTCGCGGCCCCTCACGCCTTCGAACGGAGGGCTCCATGCCTTCTTCTGTCATGCCCACATCAATCCAGGCTCCGCCGGCCGCCATCCGCGCCACGGGTCTGCGCAAGTCGTACGGGGACAAGACCGTCCTCGACGGGATCGACCTGAACATCCCGGCCGGGTCCGTGTTCGCCCTGCTCGGACCGAACGGCGCCGGCAAGACCACCGCCGTGAAGATCCTCTCCACGCTCGTCACCGCCGACGGCGGACGGGCCGAGGTCGCGGGCCACGACCTCGCCGCCGCCCCGCACCGGGTGCGCGCCGCGATCGGCGTCACCGGCCAGTTCTCCGCCGTGGACGGGCTGATCACCGGCGAGGAGAACATGCTCCTCATGGCGGACCTGCACCACCTGCCCAAGCGGGAGGGCCGCCGGACCGCCGCCGCACTGCTGGAGCGGTTCGACCTGCTCGAAGCCGCGAAGAAGCCCGCCTCCACCTACTCGGGCGGCATGAAGCGCCGCCTCGACATCGCCATGACCCTGGTCGGCAGCCCGCGGATCATCTTCCTCGACGAGCCGACCACCGGCCTGGACCCGCGTTCCCGCCACAGCATGTGGGGGATCATCCGCGAGCTGGTCACGGGCGGCGTCACCGTCTTCCTCACCACCCAGTACCTGGAGGAGGCCGACCAGCTCGCCGACCGGATCGCGGTGCTCGACGGCGGCAGGCTCGTGGCCGAGGGGACCGCCGAGGAGCTGAAGCGGCTGATCCCGGGCGGCCACGTCCGGCTCCGCTTCACCGACCCGTCCGCGTACCGCTCCGCCGCCTCGGCCCTGACCGAGGCCGTACGCGACGACGAGGCGCTGTCGTTGCAGATCCCCAGCGACGGCAGCCAGCGCGAGCTGCGCTCCGTCCTCGACTGGCTCGACGCGGCCGGCATCGAGGCGGACGAGCTGACCGTGCACACCCCCGACCTGGACGACGTGTTCTTCGCCCTCACCGGCTCCACCGCGCCGGCCCGCCCGAACCAGCCCGAGGAGAACGTCCGATGAGCTCCCTCTCCCCCGCGTTCCGCGACTCGTCCACGATGCTGCGGCGCAACCTGCTGCACGCGCGGCGCTACCCCTCGCTGACGCTGAACCTGCTGCTGACGCCGGTCGTCCTGCTCCTGCTGTTCGTCTACGTCTTCGGCGACGTGATGAGCGCGGGCATCGGCGGCGGCGCCGACCGCTCCGCGTACATCGCGTACCTGGTCCCGGGCCTCCTGCTGATGACCATCGGGAGCACCACCATCGGGACCGCGGTCTCCGTCTCCAACGACATGACCGAGGGGATCATCGCCCGCTTCCGCACGATGGCGATCCACCGCGGCTCCGTCCTCATCGGCCACGTCATCGGCAGCGTGCTGCAGGCGGTCCTCAGCGTCGCCCTCGTCGGGGCCGTGGGCGTGGCCATCGGGTTCCGCTCGCACCAGGCCACGGCCGCGGAGTGGCTCGCCGCGTTCGGGCTGCTCGTGCTCTTCGCCCTGGCGCTCACCTGGATCGCGGTCGGGATGGGCATGGTCAGCCCGAACGCCGAGGCCGCCAGCAACAACGCGCTGCCGCTGATCTTCCTGCCGCTGGTCTCCAGCGCCTTCGTCCCCGTCAGCTCGATGCCGGGCTGGTTCCAGCCGGTCGCCGAGTACCAGCCCTTCACTCCGGTCATCGAGACCCTGCGCGGGCTGCTGCTGGGCACTCCGATCGGTGACGCCTGGTGGATCGCCCTGCTGTGGTGCCTGGGCCTGGCCGCGCTCGGCTACCGCTGGTCGAAGGCGGTGTACGACCGCGACCCGAAGTGACGCGGACCCCTTCCGGCCACCCCGGCCCCTCACGCAGCGTGTGCGCCGCGCTCGCGAGGGGGACCGGGGTGGCACGCGTTGCCGCACTGTCATGATGCGTTCGCTCAGCGGAGGCTCAGATCCGCATAACGATGACGTCACTGCGCAAGGGCCTTTGGGCCTGGTCACGGGCGAATGGCCGTTTTGCCGGTGATGTTCGCCACGGTACGCAGCCGGACACCGTGGTACATCTTCTCGACCGCCAGCCGGACCACCCACGTCCGGACGGGGGCGCTGAAGTCGGCCGACCGCCGGCATGCAACTCCATCAGCATCCGGGGGATCGGAACCCGATCCGCGGCCGAGCACGGCAGCGGATCGGCATGGAGCGGAAAGGCGCACCAGAGCATGACCTCGACGCAGGTCGAACAGCACCACGGCGACGACAACGCCACCACGGGCACCACGCCCGAGGAAGGCTACGAGCGCGGCCTCGGCAGCCGCCAGGTCCAGATGATCGCCATCGGCGGCGCCATCGGCGTCGGCCTCTTCCTGGGAGCCGGGGCGAACATCGCCAAGGCCGGACCCAGCCTCATCCTCATGTACGCCCTCGCCGGCGTCATCGTCTTCTTCATCATGCGAGCGCTCGGCGAGCTGCTCCTCTACCGCCCCGTCTCGGGCTCCTTCGCGGAGTACGCCCGCGAGTTCCTGAGCCCGTTCTTCGGCTTCGTGACGGGCTGGACGTACTGGTTGATGTGGGTGGTCACCGGCATGGCCGAGCTGACCGCCGCGGCCATCTACGTGCACTTCTGGTTCCCGGACGTCCCGCAGTGGGTCACCGCCCTGGTCTTCCTGGTGGTCCTCTACGTCGCCAACCTCATCTCGGTGAAGATCTTCGGCGAGATCGAGTTCTGGTTCTCGATGGTCAAGGTCACCGCCCTTATCGGCATGATCGTGATCGGCATCGGCGTGGTCACCTTCGGCTTCAGCCAGGCCGGTGACACCGCCGCCGTCTCCAACCTGTGGGCCTTCGACGGCATCTTCCCCAAGGGCGTCGGCTCCAGCCTGATGACCCTGCAGGGCGTCATGTTCGCCTACCTGGCCGTCGAGCTCGTCGGCGTCACCGCGGGCGAGTCCGAGAACCCGGAGAAGACCCTCCCCAAGGCCATCAACACGCTGCCCTGGCGCATCATCGTCTTCTACGTCGGTGCGCTCAGCGTGATCCTGATGGTCGTGAAGTGGACCGAGTTCCAGCCGGGTGTCAGCCCGTTCGTGGCGGCCTTCGCCAAGATCGGCATTCCGGCCGGTGCGGCCATCGTCAACTTCGTGGTGCTCACCGCGGCCCTGTCGTCCTGCAACTCCGGCATGTACTCCACCGGCCGCATGCTGCGCGACCTGGCCGCCAACTCCGAGGCGCCGAAGGCGCTCGGCAGGCTCAGCTCCACCAAGACCCCGGCCCTCGGCATCACCCTCTCCGTCGCCCTCATGGGCATCGGCGTGGTCCTGAACTACGTCGTCCCGGAGAAGGCCTTCGGCTACGTCACCTCGGTGGCGACGGCGGCCGGCATCTGGACCTGGCTGATGATCCTGGTCAGCCACATCCGCTACCGCCGCGCGGTGGTCGCGGGCAAGTTGCCCGCCTCCTCCTTCCCGGCGCCGGGCGGCACGGTGTGCAGCTGGATCGCCGTGGCCTTCCTGCTGCTGGTCACCGTCATGATCGCCATAGACCCCGACAGCCGCGTCTCCCTGTACGTGGGCGCCGGCTGGGCGGTCTGCCTGGCCATCGGCTGGGCCGTGCTGAAGTCGCGCAACCCGCGGATCGCGGCGCGCTCGGCGGGCACCGCCGACGAGGCACCGGAGCCCGCGGGACGGTCCTGACCCCCGACCGCACTCCCCCGACGGGGGCGCACCGGCCCGTCCCGGCCCCTGCGCGACGTCGAAGCGCTTGTCGAAGCGCTCCCACTTGCGCTCGGACGCGCCGGAGGTCACGCCGTAGCGCTTCAGGCGCGCGGCCTGGACG